>CANJPN010000534.1 GCA_947475855.1 Bradyrhizobiaceae bacterium | reverse complement strand
TTTTTTTGGCGCCCCGCGGCGTTGCTCTCCGGTCGGCCTACGGCCTCCCTACGCGCAACGCCGCGGGGCCCCTTGCCTCCCCCGCCTCGTACACCACGTCCTGGGACGCGCCCCCGCCTCGGGACTGCTACGCGAGAATTGCGCGCAGCAACCATGATGTGCTCATTCGGTCGGCACTCGTGCAGGTCCCCTTTGCTCGTTCGCCAGGGCTCTCGAGGTCGAGGACGACGTGTAACTTTCCTTCATGCAGGCGACCAGCATCATGACAACAGAAAACGTGATCATCGTGGGGGGCGGGCAGGCGGGCGTGCAGGCCGCCGTGACCTTGCGTGAGCTTGGCTTTGCGGGCTCGATCCGGCTGTTCTGCGCGGAGGGCTATCTGCCGTACCAGCGGCCGCCGCTGTCCAAGACCTACCTCAAGGAGGACAGTCCGCCCGAGAAGATGTACCTCCGGCCGGACAAGTACTTCGTGGAGAAGAACATCGACTGCCATGTCGGCGCGAAGGTCGGGGCGATCGACCGGATGGCGCGCAGCGTGACGACCAAGAGCGGCGAGCGGTTCGCCTACGATCACCTCGTGCTGGCCACGGGCGTCATAAACCGGCGGTTGCCCGCGCCCGGCGCAGATCTCGACGGCGTCGTTATGCTGCGCGGGCTGGACGACGCCCATGAGATGCGGCCACGCATTCGTGCGGCGCGGCGCATCGTGATCATCGGCGGTGGCGTGATAGGGCTCGAGGTCGCCGCACTATCGCGCGGCATGGGCATCGAGGCCGACGTCGTGGAACTCGGCGAAAGGCTCGCGGGGCGAATCGGCAGCATCGAGCTGTCCGACTACTTTCTCAAGCATCACCAGTCGCTCGGCACACGCATCCATCTGAAGGCCGGCGTGACGGAGATCGAAGGGCGCGATGGCAAAGTGGTCGCAGCGCACCTCGGACCGGGGCAGCGGATCGAGACCGATCTCGTGCTCGTTTGCATCGGCGTTATCCCGGACACATCGCTCGCGGAGGCCGCGGGACTCGACGTGAAGGACGGTATCCTCGTCGACGAGCACGCGCGCACGTCCGATCCAGCGATCCTGGCTGCCGGCGACTGCACGCGGTTCAAGCCGGCGCATGGCACGCTGGCGAGCATCCGTCTGGAGAGCGTGCAGAACGCGATCGATCAGGCGAAGTGCGCGGCGGAAACCATCGTGGGCAAACCGCGGCCATATACGGCTCTACCATGGTTCTGGAGCGACCAGGGAACCTTGAAGCTGCAGATCGCGGGGCTGACCGCCGGCCACGACCTCACCATCGTGAAGACAGATCCGGCCAAGGATGCCGCGACGATCTATTGCTTCTTCGAGGGGCGCCTGATCGGCGTCGAGTGCATCAACCGGCCGGCCGACTTCATGGCGGCGCGGCGCGTGCTCGGCGGCGGCAAGGCCGTTGACATCGAGGACGTGGAGAAGGACGGCTTCGAGCTCAAGGCATTCATGTGACTACGCACGAGTGGCGCTGCCCTCGACGCTATTTCAGTTCGTCGCCGTCGATTTTGCGGGCGGCTTCGACCGTCATCATCGGCACGCCATCGCGGATCGGGAAGGCGAGGCGGGCCACGCGGCTGATCAGCTCATTGCGGCGGGCGTCGTAATCGAGCGAGGTCTTCGTCAGCGGACAGACAAGCAACTCCAACAACCGAGTATCGGTGCCGAAATCGTCGTCAACTCGTTTGTCTTCGTCGCCAGGCATCGAGTGCTCCGCGGTCATTGCAGCGTTCCGCCGGCGCTGTCGCTGTCGCCTGCAGCGATCGCCATTTCCGCGAGGGCGACCAGAACGGAAGCCCGATCCTTGAGCGTGCGCGCCTCGAGCAAGGCCTGCTTCTCCTCCGGCCCGAACGGGCTCATCGCAGCGAGGCCGTTCACCAGAGGTTCGAGCGGGGCGCGGGCGACCGCGCTCCAATCGGCGTCGAGCTTGCGCATGGCGAGATAGGCCTTGAGCACACGCATCAGCTCGGCGCGGTCAACGTCCTCGACCGTTTCGTCCTGCTCGAAATCGCACGCGAATTCGCCGTACTCCGGCATGACAACGCGATAGGGCTTTTCAGTGATGTCCTCGCGCAGGACAGAGAAGCGAGAAATGCCCGTCAACGCAATTCGAAGCCGGCCATCAGGCATCTCCTGATAGGTTGTTATGCGCCCGGCACAGCCGATCCGCCTCATTCCGACCTCCTTGCCGCTCGGACTTTCGACGAGCGCGCCCACATCCGCCGGCTGGATGATGCCGACAATGCGATGTGAAACCAGCGCGTCCTCCACCATCGCCAGATAGCGTGGCTCGAAGACGTTGAGCGGCATTTCCGAGCGCGGCAGCAGGATTGCAACGCGAAGAGGAAACACGGGGATGCGGGAGGGCAATTCGCTCGACGAGCGATATCGGTCGATTAGCGCCACGTGTCGTTGCTCCTCCTCAGGCCTGGTCAAGAGAGGCGGGCATGCCGGCAGAAGTCCGGCGCTCACGAGAACATGAGCGAGGACAGTCGACGGCGGCCATCCAACGTGGCCGGGTCCTTGGGGCCCCAAGCCTCGAAAAGTTGAACGAGCTGCTTGCGGGCGGCCTGTTCGTTCCAGTTGCGATCCCGGCGGAAACTTTCAAGCAGCTGATCGAGCGCCTTTTCCTTGTCGCCGCCAGCAGCCATTGCGATCGCGAGGTCGATACGCGCCTGGTGATCGGACGGATCGGCGGCGACCTTGCTTTCGAGTGCTGCGACATCCGTTGCAGGGCCATCTGCCAGCTTGGCGAGTTCGATGGCGGCCTTCACGCTGGTGACAGCCGACGAGGACTGCTTATCGGGCGGGATCAGGCCAAGCGTCTGCTCTGCCCGGGCGATGTCGCCGCTCTTGAGGTAGCAACGCGCAAGTCCGGCAAGCGCGGCAACATTCTGCTGATCCTCCTGCAACACGGAAGCATAGATCTCGGCGGCACCCTGCAGATCGCCGGCTTCGAAAATCTTGTCGGCTTCGGCGAGGGCTGCTTCGAGATCGGCAGCGCCGTCGTCTCCGATGATCTTGTCGATGAAAGCCTTGATCGTGCTTTCCGGCTGGAGGCCCATGAAGCCGTCGAGCGGACGGCCATCCTTGAACGCATAGACGGTCGGCAACGACTGAATCCGAAGCTGGCCGGGAATCGAAGGGTGCTGGTCGACGTTGAGCTTCACGAGACGGACCTTGCCGCCGTAGCTGCGCACGACCTTTTCGAGAACTGGCGCCAGCTGCTTGCAGGGGCCGCACCAATCAGCCCAGAAGTCGACGAGCACGACCGCCGTCTTCGACGCATCGATCACGTCCGCCTTGAAGGCAGCCGTCGTCGTCTCCTTGACGAGATCAGTTGCGCCACCGGCTGCCGCCGGGGCTGCGCCGGGACGCTTGCCAAAGCCGAGATCCATTTGTCGTCTCCTTGAGAAGGCATTTCAGAAGGCACAGATCAGGGGCCGCGGTAAAGCGGTTCCCGGGCAGTACCGAGCAGCAGTACGGGACCGGCGCCGGGAACCATCATCCAGGTTCACCGGCCGCGTCTCGCCCCAGATATAGGATGCGGGGCTCGTGACCGCACGCGCGAATGAACCGCAAAAGGTCGTCACGTGCAATGTTGGTTGTCGCGACGTTCTCCAGCGGGTGCCCGTTGACCGTGTCGAAGGCCATCAGCGCTTCGTCCACTACCACGGAAACCAAGCCATCGTGATCGTTAATCAAGGCAAAAACGGTGACGGAACCGGGTGATACGCCCAGGACCTCCTGCAACAAATCGGCCCGGCCAAAGGAAAAGCGGCCAGCGCCCGCACGGCGGGACAGAGCCTTGAGGTCGACCTCGGTGTGGGCATGGGCGACGACCAGCCACAGCTTCCCCTTGGCATCCTTGAGGAACAGGTTCTTGGTGTGCCCCCCGGGAATGATGCGGTCGATCTCGACTGACTCGGAGACTGTGAAAACTGCCGGATGATCGACGGTCGTCACTGGAATTCCCAGTTCTTCCAGTCGCTTCATCAGATCGGAGCGGGTCTTCATTGCTAGGATCGGCCGGTCAAGGGCGTATAGGAGGGGGCGAGATACGATGCCGGTCATCTGCCAGCTAGCCGCTTGCAGTGCAATAAGATATCATTATCGAATGCGAGACGAGGACTTCCGCATGAACCGCACCCCACAGCCGTCCGCCTTTCCCGCCACCGACCACAACCATGGGTCGTGCGAGACGGAGCTGCTCGATCGCGCCTCCCGGCTGTTCGAAACGAAGGGTATGAAGCTCACGGACCTCCGGCGGCGGGTGCTCGGAGAAATCGCTGCTTCGCATCAAGCGCTCGGGGCCTACGAAATCCTCGAACGGCTTTCCACCAAGGGCCCGCGGCTGGCACCAATTTCGGTTTATCGCGCGATAGAAGCACTGCACGGAGCAGGCCTCGTCCACCGGCTGGAGAGCCGCAACGCGTTCTTCGCATGCCATGCCAGCCACGATCCGACGCGCGACCAGGTATTCCTGGCCTGTGAGAGTTGCGGACGCGTGGCTGAATTTCCAGGCGAACAGGTGTTCTC
>CANJPN010000533.1 GCA_947475855.1 Bradyrhizobiaceae bacterium | reverse complement strand
GTGGGCGGTGTCGCGCCGCTACATGAGCCTGGAAACGATGGCCGGCTTCTGCGATGATGCCACCGTCAGGCCGCCGGCAATCCCGGCCGCCTGACAATCCGAGCCGCGGCGCTCCGGATCATGCCTGTGGGCTTACACCACGTGTTGGAGCACTACCGTGGCGTCTTTTCAAATGTTCATCAAGTCAAGTGTGCTTCCGATCGAGAATGTTTACTCGATGGACTGCCAGCTTCAATTGCCGTGGTTTCAGCGCGCCTATGCATGGAATGAGATGCATGTCGGGCGGCTTGTGCACGACCTGATCGAGGCATTGTCCGGGCCACGACAGAGGTATTCGCTCGGCCATATGACATTGGCGCGGCCGCTTGGCGCTGGCCAAGCAAGCATCATCGATGGCTACCAGCGCTCGATTTCGCTCACCATTCTGTTCGCACTGTTGCGGGACCTCATCGGCGACGGCCCGGTTGCAGACCGCTTGCACGACCTCATCGAAAGCGATTCGCGGAAAGTCCGCCTCTTGCCGCAGCCGGGTATCGCACAATTCTTTCGTTCGTTCGTGCAGGAGCGCGGAAGTTCGCTGAAAGAACCTGGAGGCGACTTGATGGATTGCTCGCCGAGCGAGCGCAACATTCTCGCGAACCGCGACCACATGCGCAACAAGCTGAGCGATGATGTTCCCGGCAACGAGAACATGAAGTCGCTGGCGCTGTTCATCATCGAGAAATGCATTCTGATCCTCGACGAAGTCGAGGACGAGGAGGAAGCACGCGATCTTCTGCGCCGCAAGGAAGAGACGGGCCTCAGTCCTCATTCGAGCGAACTTGCCAAAGTAACTTTGCTGACCACGATTCCCAGTCATGAACAGGAGGAGGCGGCTGGCCTGTTCGAGGGCGTTCAGGCGCAGCTTCCCGCCGATGATGTCAGCAATGTGCTGTCGCATATCCGGCTATTGAAGACGCGGAGGCGCTCGTCGCGGGCGGTAGAAAGCGAGCTCATACAGCTTTTCCGGATGCAAAATTCGGGGTTGCCCTTTCTGCGAAATGAACTGCTGCCGCGCGCGGCGGCGATGGTGCAGCTCAATCGGCGGGACATCGGGCGGGACAATGCGCGCGAGGAGATCAAGCGCTCTCTTCACATGCTGTCCTGCATCGATCATCAGATGTGGGTGCCAGCGGCGTTGCATTGGCTCGATCTGATGGGGGCCAACCATCCGGAAACGCCGCTGTTCTTCGCCCGGCTCGACCGGTTGACCTACATGATGAAGATCGCGAGCGTCGATCCGACCGACCAGGAGACGCGCTTCATCAAGGTGCTCGAGGCCATGGATGCGAAAGGCCCGGTCGACCAGATGATTCCGCTGCAGATCGAAAAGCGATTGCTGGCGGTCGCTCTGGAAAATCTGCGCAGCCGCACATTCTATGCCAAGCGGTTTCATTCGCTTGTGTTGCGCCGGATCAGCCTGCACATCGATCCGGAGCTGGATCCAGGTCCGGTCGATGGAGATCGCGTCACGGTCGAGCATGTGCTGCCCCGCAAGCCCGAGGCCGGCATGCAGTGGCGACGGGATTTTCCCGGCGAGGATGTCGCCAACTACTGCAATCGTATCGGCAATCTGGCGTTCTTCTCGCTCGAGGAGAACAACATCGCGGGGAATTCGGACTTCTTCATCAAGAGCTTGCTCTTGGCGAATGCCGGTGGACGGTTCGTGCTCTCGGCACGCGCCGGACACGAGCAGGAATGGACGCGAGAGACCATCATGCGGCGCGGCGAGGAACTGATCGCAATTCTGCTGGAGCCGTGGCAATTGACGCCGTGATATTGCTCGGCTTGAAGCGACCGGGGCAGGGTGCTGGTGAAGCCTCAGCTCCGGCTGCTTGTCTGTTTGCAGCAACGGTCCGTTCGTAGAGATCGATCGCCGCGGTGTCGGGCGATTGGGTAACAAGGTTTTCTTCTCATGCGCCAACGCCTGACCTCGACGGATGTATCCATCGAGGAGCTGCTGTCGGGGAAATACGTTTTCACAATTCCCGCGTATCAGCGCGACTACACCTGGACCCGTGAAGAAGCCGTCCAGCTCGTCGACGACTTGGCGGCTGTGATCGAAGATGTGGAGCGCGATGGTGCGCAAACGCCGTATTTCCTCGGCACGATGCTTTTCGTCGAGACGCCGGAGGAGGGCAAGAGCGCGGGCGCACCCGACATGGTGGAGGTCGTCGATGGCCAGCAAAGGCTGATCACGCTGGCTATCCTGTTCTCGGTCATTCGCGATCTTGCGACGAGCGAAGTCGAGGCCAAGAAGATCGATAGAATGGTGTCGCGCATCGTAGGGAAAGGGGACCACGTTGGCCATCACCTCCGTCTGCGCGTGGCGGATGAGGAATACTTCAGGTCGGCTATCCAGATGTTCGGCTCGACACGCCGTGGACAGGCCGTGGAGCTGATCGGCGATAGCATCGCGCGGCGCAACATCGAGGATGTGCGGCGCGCGATCCGGTCGAAGCTGCAGCGGGAGTTCTCGGTAGCTGCGCGGCGCGAGCTGACCTCGTTCCTCTGCGGGCATGCCCGCGTACTCATCGTCAGCTCCAACGACTTCGACTATGCCTACCAGATTTTTCTGACGATCAATGACCGCGGCAAGCGATTGTCGGTGGAGGACATCTTCCGTGGCGAGATCCTGGGGCCCCTCGACCGGGAGCAACGACGCCGCTACGAGGCGATCATCGACGAGATCGAGAAGTATCGCGAGGAAGCCGAGCCGACGCGGACGAAAGGGAAAACATTCTTCTCGCATCTGGCGGCGATCGATGGTTGGCCAAGACGCGGCATCATCGAAGGTTTGAAGAAGGCGGTGGAGAAGAGGGGCGGGCCGCGCCGGTTCGTCACCGAGGTGTTCGCGCCGATGGCGGAGAGTTATCTCCAGATCAGGGGCGGAGAAGGTGCCGTGCTGCCGGCGCCGTCGACGCAGCGATGGCTGATGGCTCTGCGGTGGCTGGAGTTGCACGGGGACGACGACTGGGTGCCGGTCGCGATGGTCGGGCTCACGCGGTTTGCCGATGACGTCCGGAGACTCGATGAGTTCCTGCGCCAACTCGATCGCTTCGCACACGCTCTGATGATGCTGGGCTGCGGGCGGGAGGCACGGCGCAAGCACTATGCGCCAATCTTGAAGCAGATGATCGATGTCGCCGAGTTGCCGGCGCCGGAGACGCTGTTTGCCATGACCGCGGGTAACCAGAAGACCATTCTCCGGAATCTGGCGACGCGCATGCACATCATCGACGCGCCGACGGCGAAGCTCGTGCTCATCCGTGCCGATCAGGTGCTGTCGGGCCGGCCGCTGGAGAGCTACCGGAGCGTGGTGGAGCGTGACCGGCGCGATGTCGAGCGGTTTACCATCGAGCACGTCTGTCCGAAGGGCGACGAGGTCGCGGAGGCGTATTGGATCAATCTGTTTCCGCGCAAACCGGCGAGGCAGCGTGTTGCTCAATGCATCGGAAACCTCGTTTTGATTACCGAGATGCAGAACCGGCGAGGGAGCCAGAAGAGCTTTCAAGAAAAGAAGAAGTTGTTCTTCAGCGAGGAGACACCTAGCCCATTCATGCTCACCGAGATGTTGCGCGCGGAAGAGGATTGGGACGGCATTGCCATCACGCGGCGTTACAACCTCATCATGGGCGCGGTGAAGCAGATGTGGATGCTAAATGGTGCGGTGCCACCGTGCCCTGCGATGGGCAACGTGCCCGCGCCGGCGAAGCAGCCGGAGGAGACTTCGCCGGCTGCTTGAGCGGGCGAAGGCGGTGCTGTTGCAAAAAGTCGTTGCGGGTGTGACGGCTACCTGCGAACGGACGCGCGACGGGTGCCCGTATTCTTCGTGATTTCGCCAGCGGCGACCAGCGCGCTGATGCAACCCTGCGAGAGTTTCGTGCCGTTGGTTCGCATGCATTTGCGTGTGAGCTTGCTGTCGGGGGCGTGGCGACTGCAATAAGCGTAGTAGTCGTCAGCGCATGCGAGCTGAACCGCCATGCTGGCGGCGGTCGAAGTACTTGGCGCCATGGCACAGGCCATTCCCAACAATGCTGCGGTCAGCGACAATCGCGTGGCGAAGGAGTGGGGCATGTTTTCGTGCTCCAGATACCTGGCAGAGAGCGGCTGCGGCTCAGGTCGTACGGGATGGGAACGTCCGCTGTGTTTCCAGGTAAACGCAGGAGAGGCAGCATTCAAGCTTAATGGTGTATGCGCCACGCAACGCGGGGTACGTCATATGCCGAAAATGCAAAACACCCCGGCGCGGTGGCACCGGGGCGTCGATCGATTTGAGAATTTCAGGCCACTCAGCCCTACTGCTTGTTCTCGGCCGTGCGGCGCTCGACCTCGGCCTTGGAGACTTCGCCGGCGCCGATCAGTGCGTTGACGCAGCGATTGGAGAGCTTGGGTCCAGCGGCGCGCATGCAACCGCGGACGCCCGGGCCATCGGGATCGTGCTTGGAGCAGTAGGCGTAGTAGTCGGTGGCGCAGGCGAGCTGGACGGAGAGGCTGACGGCCGAGGCCTGGCTCGAGTGGATTGCGACCG
>CANJPN010000532.1 GCA_947475855.1 Bradyrhizobiaceae bacterium | reverse complement strand
GATCGCCCGCGCGAAATGTGCGAGCCCTTGCTCCTGTCGCCTGGATGCGATTTGGTCCGTATTTCAGCTTCCAACGGGTTTGCGCAATACCATCACGGAGGATCGAGGCGATGGAGCTTACGATAGCGCTGGAGCGTTACGACCGTCACTTTCCGTTCTTCGACGGCACGGTGAAAGCGCCCGCAGGGATGAACTATCGTGCGCTCCAAGTCGGCCAATCATGGCCGCTGAAGGACGGCATCGACCGGCATGGCTGCATGCTGCACAAGAAGCTCTACGACGTCGCGGAGTTCTCGATGTCGACCTATTTGATGGCGATCGACCGCAAGGTACCGATCATCGGCATCCCCGTTTTCCCCCGCCGCTTGTTCTCCTCGGGGCTGATATTCGTGCGAGCAGACAGCCCGATCACCGATCCCAGACAGCTCAAGGGCAAGCGCGTCGCGATCCGCGCATTCCAGACGACGCTGTCGCTGCTCGCCAAAGGCGACCTCAAGTTCGAATACGGAATGCCATGGGAGGACATTCACTGGCTCGTCGAGGACGCGGAGAAAATCCCATTCACTCCGAAGACTGGCGTGACCATCGAGATGCTTCCGAAGGGCTCTGACGTCGGCCATCTCCTGCGCGACGGAAAGTGCGACGCGGTGATCCAGCCGCATCCGCCTCAATCGATCATGAAGGGCGAGGTCGCGGTACGCCGCCTGTTTCCGGATCCCGATGCGGAGGAACTGCGCTACTACAAGAAATATGGCTACTGGCCGATCATGCACATCGTCGTGATGTGGCAGGAGTTGGCCGATAAGAACCCCTGGCTCCCCGAAGCCTTGATGGAAATGTGGGGGCAGGCCCGTGCGATCAGCCGCGACTACTACACCGATCCAAACTGGTCGCAGCTCGCCTGGGGCCGCCGGCATTTCGAGCGTGAAGCCGAGCGCTTCGGCACTGATGATCTGTTCCCGACGGGCCTGGCCGTCAACCGCCGCAACATCGAGCAGTTCATCAAATACTCCCAGGACCAGGGCCTGATCGCCGGTGGGTTCGCCGTGAACGACCTGTTTCACCCGAGCGTGCGGGGAACCTGAAGGGATAGGGCCTTATCGGCTCGCAAGAATTGCCTGGTTTCCAGCCCTCTACCTTGTAAACAATCGGCCTTGCGTTTATCTGGCCGCGTGCGAACTGCGCCAAGAGGCCGCCCCGCGCTTTCACCAACCGATCACGGGAGAATAGTCATGACGGCAGCACTCAAGGTCGCACTGGTGACTGGCGCAGGCTCCGGCGTCGGCCGCGCCGCAGCGCTGGCGCTGAACAAGTCCGGGTATGCCGTGGTGCTTGCCGGTCGCCGCAAGGACGCACTGGAAGAAACGATTGCCATGGCGCCGAAAGGCGGGGCGAGGCTTCTCGCCATCCCCTCGGACGTTGCCGACCACGCACAAGTCAGAGCACTCTTCGATACGACCAAGCGCGAATTCGGCCGGCTCGACGTGCTGTTCAACAACGCCGGGATAGGTGCGCCCCGCATTTCGCTCGAGGACTTGAAGCTCGAGGATTGGCGGCGCTGCGTCGACGTCAACCTCACCGGATCCTTCATGTGCGCCCAAGAAGCATTTCGCATCATGAAGGAGCAGCGGCCGATGGGCGGGCGCATCATCAATAACGGGTCCATTTCGGCGCATTCGCCACGGCCGGATACGATTGCCTACACAGCCACGAAGCACGCCATGACGGGCCTCACGAAAAGCATCTCGCTGGACGGCCGTAAATACGACATCGCGTGTAGCCAGATCGATATCGGCAACGCCGACACGCCACTTGCCGGCCGTATGAAGCATGGCGTTCCCCAGGCGCGCGGAGACATCATGGCTGAGCCGGTGTTCGATGCCGAGCACACAGGATCGGCCATTGCCTACATGGCAAGCCTGCCGCTCGACACGAACGTCCAGTTCATGACGATCATGGCGACCAAGATGCCGTTCATCGGGCGTGGATGAGACGGCTCGGCAGGATCAATCCAGGGAAAGAGTGACAATGAGCACTGAAATCCGCGACTGCATCGCGCCGGACCGCAACCCGCGTAAGCCCAAGGTCGTGCTTCCGAAAGGAACGATCGACACGCACGTGCACGTGTTCGACAAGGCGCGCTACCCGATGTCGCCGACGCGCGGCTACAACCCGCCCGACAGCAAGCTCGAAGACTTGAAGCATCTGCACAAGACCCTGGGGGTGGAGCGCGTCGTGTTCACGCAGCCGTCGACGTACGGCGTCGACAACTCCGCTATCATGGACGGCATGAATGCCCTGAACGCCGAGACGCCGAATCGCGCGCGCTGCGTGATCGCGTGCACGATGGCGATTACCGACAAGGAACTTGCAGCGTTCGACAAGGCCGGTGCACGCGGCGTGCGGCTGAACCTCGACAACAAGGGGGGCATGCCGCTGGAACTCGACCAGCTTCCCGAGCTCGAGGCGAAGATCCGGCCGTTCGGCTGGCACATCGAATGGCTATTCCCAGGCAAGGATATGCTGGAGCTGCTGCCGCACTTCAAGAAGGTGAAGGTACCCCAGTCGATTGCCCACTTCGCCTACCAGCCAGCAACGGCCGGCGTTTCCGCGCCGGGCTTCCAGGCCCTTCTTGGCCTGGTGCGCGACGGCAATACGTGGATCAAGATATCCGGTGCGAACCGCGTCAGCGAAACCGACTTGCCGCCTTATGACGACTGTAAGCCGATGGCAGAGGCGCTGATCAAGGCCAATCCCGAGGCCATCATGTGGGGCACGGATTGGCCACATCCCAACAAGTACCAGGTCAACCCGAACGACGGCGATCTCGTCGACGCGTTCGGCGACTGGGTGGCCGACGAGGCCATGCGCCGCAAGATCATGGTCGATACGCCCGCGAAGTTCTACCGCTTCTGAGTGAGCTAGGGATTATGGGCAGCGGGTAATCGACATTGCCGCCTCGGCAGCGCGCTGGCTTGATGACCTCAGCGATCGGCTGCCTCAGGCAGCCGATCTGGCGACCTGGGGATGCTCGCGCCGCCTTCGCCAGTCCGCCAGTCCTCCGGATCTGCGCCGGCGCCTCGTCGGCAACGGCTCGGGCCGACCGGCCGCTCATTCATGTCGGGCGTTGAGAGCGCGAGCGTTGTTTAGACGCATCCGGCGGCAAGTCCGTCGCCAGCGGATTGCACAGACGAGCAGCATCACACCACGGGGATAGCGGTCAGAGCCGATCCGCGGGAGCGCCGAAGGCGTACTGTCCACTGCCCCTTTGCGGTTCGCATTGCCGCATCAACTCGGTTCCGCTATCCCATTCCCATGACCAGACCCCCCAGAAAATCACCTGCCAGCGCCGCGCCTGGCGTGCACTCCCACGATCGCAACACGATCCATGTTCGTGGCGCGCGGGAGCACAACCTCAAGAACGTCGATCTCGTCATCCCGCGCGATGCCTTGATCGTATTCACCGGCCTCTCGGGTTCGGGCAAGTCGTCGCTCGCGTTCGATACGATCTACGCGGAGGGGCAGCGCCGGTACGTCGAGAGTCTGTCGGCCTACGCCCGGCAGTTCCTCGAGATGATGCAGAAGCCCGATGTCGATCACATCGACGGGCTGTCGCCGGCCATTTCCATCGAACAGAAGACGACCAGCCGTAACCCGCGCTCCACCGTTGGCACGGTCACGGAGATCTGGGACTACATGCGCCTGCTGTTCGCGCGGGTTGGCGTGCCGTACTCTCCGGCGACGGGCTTGCCGATCGAGAGCCAGACGATCACGCAGATGGTCGACCGGATCTTGGCCCTGCCGGAGGGGACGCGGCTCTATCTGCTGGCGCCGATCAGCCGCGATCGCAAGGGCGAATTCCGCAAGGAATTGATCGAGCTTCAGAAGAAGGGCTTCCAGCGCGTCAAGATCAACGGCGAGTTCTACGAGATCCCCGACGCTCCCAAGTTGGATAAGAAGTTCAAGCAGGACATCGACGTTGTCGTGGATCGCATCGTCGTGCGCGCGGACATTGCACAGCGGCTGGCGGATTCGCTGGAGACGGCTCTGGGCCTTGCCGACGGGATTGCGATTGCGGAGCTTGCCGACAAGCCTTTGGGGTCAGACCCTGCGGGATTGACCCCGTTGCGCAAGGTCAAGGGCAAAGCTGCGGCAACTGTAATAGCTGAAGATACGGGAGACGATGCGACCCGTCGTGGGGGCAGACCCGCAGTGTCTGCCCCCGAGCGCACCGTGAAGGACGTTGAGAGGGAAAAGGGCGTCCTCCAGAACAAGAACGCCACGCACGAACGCATCATCTTCTCGCAGCGGTTCGCGTGTCCGGTGTCGGGGTTCACGATCGAGGAGATCGAGCCGCGGCTGTTTTCTTTCAATGCGCCATCGGGAGCATGCCCGGCGTGCGATGGCCTCGGCACCGAGCTGAAGTTCGAGCCGGAGCTGGTCGTGCCGGACACTTCGCTGTCGCTCGGGGAAGGTGCGGTCCAGCCGTGGGCGCGTACCGGTGCGACGTCGCCCTACTACGAGCAGACGCTGGAAGCGATTGCCCGACACTTCAAGGTGTCGATGTCGGT
>CANJPN010000531.1 GCA_947475855.1 Bradyrhizobiaceae bacterium | reverse complement strand
GCGCGATCCGGGAAAGACGGCGATCGTCGATCTCGATCAGGGTGATGCCTCGATCACGTTCGGGGAGCTGGAGCAGGTCGTCACGGACATCGCGGCGGACCTGAAGCGGCGCGGCGTGCAGAAGGGCGATCGCGTTCTGCTGTTGTCGGACGAGACGCTGGAGAAGCTGCTGATCTGGCTAGGTGCGTGGCGGATAGGCGCGATCATCTGTCCGCTCAACATCGAGTTGAACGAGGCCAATCTCGCCGAACTCGCGGCGATGATCCGGCCGAAGATCATGTTTCATCACAAGGAGCTCGATGGGTCGAAACTGACGGCTGGCATCGACGCGCCGCTGATCCGGTTCGGGCAGTGGAAGCCGGCGAGCGGCAATGATCCGCAGGACCAGTATTTCACGGTGCTGGCGCATGGGGCGAAATCTTCGGACATTCCGGAACGCAACAACGCGGAAGATACCTCGTGCATGTTCTGCACGAGCGGCACCACGTCGAAGCCGAAGATCGTGGTCTACGATCACTGCGCATACTGGCTTTCGGGGCTCGATACGCTGGATATTCTCGGGCTCGAAGCGAACGACAAGACGCTCGAGTACCGTTCGTTCGGCTGGAACTCGGCGCAGATCCTGACGCTGCTGCCGTTCCTGCAGAAGGGTCTGTCGATGCACATCGCGCGGCGATTCTCGCACTCGCGGTTCTTCGAGTGGATCCAGAAGCACGATCTGACGTTTGCGGCTGGCGTGCCGACTGTCGTCAATATGCTGCTCAACAAGCCGCTCGGTTACACGGCGAAGGATCTGCCGTCGCTGCGGCTGATGACCTGCTCGACGGCGCCGCTGACGGCGGAGCAGTGGAAGAACTTCGAGGAGATGTACGGCGTCACGCTGCTGCAGCTCTACGGCATGTCGGAAGCGGGCTGGATTTGCGGCAACCGGCATTATCGTCGCCGTATGGGCACGGTGGGGCCGCCGGCGCTGCATCAGGAGTTCGCGATCGTCGACAGTGAGGGCCAGGTGTGTCCGCCGGAGGTCGAGGGCGAGGTGACCATCGGCGGGCCGCAGATCGCGATCGGCTATCTGATGGAAGACGGCAACATCGATCCGGTGCGAGGCAAGCGGATCAAGACGGGCGATCTCGCCAAGATGGACGTGGACGGTTTCGTGCGCGTCACCGGGCGGACGAAGGATCTGATCATTCGCGGGGGCATGAATATCGCGCCGCTGGAGATCGATGCCGTCCTGCTCAAGCATCCCGGGATCTATGACGGTGCCGCGGTCGGCGTGCCCGACAAGATCTATGGCGAAGAGGTGATCGCGTACGTGATGCCGAAGCCCGGCGTGACGCTGACCGAGGCGGATGTGATCGCGCACTGCAAGCAGCATCTGGCGGCGGCGAAACTGCCCAAACAGGTGCTGATCGTGCCGGAGCTGCCGAAGTCCGATCGCGGCAAGGTTCTGCGCGACAAGCTGCGCGAGGATTTTCTCAAGCGCCAAGGTTGAATGTGTAGGGCGGGTCAGCGAAGCGTAACCCGCGCTATTGTCGGTTTGTGGATCTTGGCGGGTTACGCAGCGAAGATACTGCTAACCCGCCCTACGGCGTCTGATTATTCAGGTGCCTTAGCGCCGGCGACTTTCACGGCGACGGCAAAGCGGGCGAGGTCTTCCTTCACGTAGGCCCACATTTCTTCCGGTGTCGAGGACCATGCGTCGGCGCCTGCACGTTCGAGTGCACTCTGCACGGTTTGATCCTTGAGAGTGACGAGCACGGCGTCGCGGATTCTCGCGACGATCGCCGCGGGGGTGCCCTTGGGGGCGACAAGGCCCGTCCAGCCGCTCGATTCGAAGCCGGGAACGCCGCTTTCGGCGATGGTCGGCACGTCGGGGTAGGTGGCGAGGCGCTTGTCGCTGCCGACGGCGATGAGGCGCAGGCGGCCGCTCTTGATGTGGGCCGTGGTGGCGGGCATCGGGTTGATGGTCAGTTCGTTCTGGTTGGCGACGACGGCGGTCACCGAGGCTGCTCCCTTGTAGGGGACGTGCAAGACCTCGATGCCGGCCATGTGCGCGAACAGCGCACCGGCCAGGTGGCTCTGCGAACCGGGGCCGGCGTTCGCCATGTTGAGCTTGCCCGGATTCGCCTTGGCGAATTCGATGATCTCCTTGACCGTCTTGAAGGGTTGCGCGGCGGGAACGACGAGCGCGTTCTCCGTCCGTGCGATCATGGTGACGGGGACGAAGTCTTCGAGAGGCTTGTATTTGGCGTTCGGATAGATGTGTGGCGAGATCGAATGCGCCTGTGTCGAACTCACCATGATCGTGTAGCCATCCGGGGCTGCGCGCGCGACGGCTTCCGCGGCGATGGTGCCGCCGGCGCCTGGCTGATTGATGACCAGCGCTTGCTGGCCCAGGGCAGTGGTGAGAGCGCCGGAAATGACGCGGGCGACGGTGTCGCTCGACGAACCTGCGACGTTGCCGACGACGAATTTTACGGCCTGGTTCGGGTAGGCGCCCTGTGCGGCGGCGGGAAGGGCCAGGCCGATCAGCGCTAGTGCCGCGACTGTGCCTCGGGCGATGATCTCGCGCATTCGATTTGTCTCCTCCAGACGAATTTGGGCCGGATCGTATGCGGCCTTGCCCGCGCCGGTCAATCGACTGGCGGGTCTAGCGCCGAGCCCGTGCATATGGGTGTGCGTCCGACCTATTCTACGGCGCGGCTTCCAGATAAATCGTGGCAGGCCGCGAGAAAGTTGGGCCTCGCAAGGCTCGACCCAACTCACGGCCGTCCGGCGTCACTTCGCGTCGAGGTGCTTCGCCATCCAGTCGGCGGTCTGCGGCCGGTACAAATACGGACGGTTGTGGGCGACGTGGTTGCCATCGGGGATGACGAGCAGCTTTTTCTCGCCTTTGATTTCGGCGGCGAGCTTCTCGTAATCCTCGGGCGGGGTCAGCTTGTCGAGGCCGCCGGCCACGAGATAGATCGGCGTGTCGATCTTGGAGGCAACGCCCTTGAGGCAGAGCTTGTCGGCCTTGGGCTTGGCTTCGGCCGATGTCTTGGAGTGGCTGCGCACGATGAAGGCGTTGCGCGTCAGTTCCGGCAGTTTGTCCCATAGGCCGCCCCAGTCGTAGGGGCCGCAGACGGCGATGGTCGCCTTGATGCGCTTTTCGAACGCGACTGCGCGTGGCCCGTAGTAGCCACCGAGGCTGATGCCCCACAGGCCGATGCGGTCGCCGTCGACGTCCTTGCGGTGGGCTTTGACCCAATCGATCACCGGGCCGACGACGGTCTCGTAGTCGTGGCGGATCGGCATGTCGTATTCGGCTTCGCCCTGGCCGGGGCCGTCGAACGCCAGGACGGCCATGCCGCGCTGCAGGAACGTCCACTCGAAGGTGTCGAGTTCCTCCTTTGTGGAGTCGAGGCCCATCATCATGAGCACGATCGGGGGCTTTGCCACGCCCGGCGGCTTGCGAAACACAGCGGCGAGCTGTTTTCCCTCGAAGGGGATGAGGACGCGCTCGCCGGGGTAGATCTGATGTGGAAGTGCCAGCGTGTGACAGGCGACGGCCTTCTCGTGGGCGGCCTTCATCTGCTTCATGTCGTTGACGAACAGATATTTGGCGAAGTGGTAGGTGGCTGCGGCGCGGCCGAGGTGGTCGCCAGCGCTCGCGAACTGCTTGGCTTCGAGCGCGGCTCGGCCGAGATCCTCGTGGATCTTTGCGCGTTTCGACCAAGCCTCGCACCACTCGTCCCATCGCGTGAGGGTCTTCATCACGTCCTGGAAGTCCGAGGGGTTCACGCCGTTGACGGTGAACCGCGACATGAAGTGGTGAGCGTGTTCGATGTTATGGTCGGCCATTGGGTTTTCCGATTTGAAAAAGAAAGCGGGGGGCAGACCCGCCGGGTCTGCCCCCATTCCAGCACATGAGAAGCTGAATGTGGAGAGTGCGCGAACTATTCGGCGGCGCAGGCGATGGAGTTTTCATAGCTGCAAGAGCCTAGTCCATCTTCGAAAATGCCACGCTCATCGATCCATTTGAAGGTCTCGTCGAACGTCTCCTTCGTGTACGGCTCGAACACGATACGCTCGCCTGGGCCCCAGCGGCGCGTATCCATTCTGGCGTGATACTTCTGGGGGAATTCATTGACGTAATAGTGGTTGTAGAGGTCGGGGCGGAGGTCGATGTCGCGCTGTGCCTTCTGCAAGGCTTTCATGTATTTTGCGACGTCTTTCGGGTCGGGTTCGCCGTTGATGAAGGTCGCGATCATGAAGGTGGTGTCGATCACCTTGCGATAGCCGAGCTGCTCGGCGAAATAGTACGGTCCGGAGAACAGCGCGCAGGCTGGCGACTGGCCTTCGAGCAACTTGTCCATGCGGGCGAAAAGCAGGCCGTCGCCGAAGTTCAGGTTGATCTTGTCGCGCGGCATGTACTGCTCGAGTGCCTGGATCGTGGAGTAGTGGCTGCCGGACTGATAGCCGACCGAAATCGGAACGCCCGCGAGATCCTCGGGATGCTTCACGGGGCTATCGGCGGGGACGAAAACGCCGGCTGGCGAAACGGAGTAGCAGCCGGCGTAGAGCTTGCCGTG
>CANJPN010000530.1 GCA_947475855.1 Bradyrhizobiaceae bacterium | reverse complement strand
GATCCGCTGGTGCTTCCTGGCAGAACCACCACATCTGAATCGCGGCGAGACGCCTCGCCTTATCCCTCCTCAGGACGAGAAATCCGGCGCGCTGGGGCTATTTTGCAAGTGGCTCTGGCTGAATATATATTTGCTTGAGTCGAGGCTAATTCGCCTCTCATCCCAGAATTTGGTCACTTATGTGCAACATGCGGCGCGTTATTGTGTCCTGATGTCGTCGATTCGATTGTGGCAACTTGGCGGTGGTGGTTAATCGATAGGCAGTGATGATCGGTGAGGAAGCGCAGCTCGCATAAACTGCGCACGGGGGAAGATGATGAACAACCATCGTGGATATCTTCTGGGTACCGCTGCAGTCTGCGCCCTGGTGGCAGGTGCGACCTCGGCTTCCGCTGGCGGCTTCGCGCTACGCGAGCAGTCCACGTCGAGCCAAGGTGCTTCGTTCGCCGGCAACGCAGCGAGCCCTGATATCTCCGCGATGTTCTGGAACCCCGCAGCAGCGGCGAACAAGAACGGCACCAATAGCGAATCCAGCTACTCGCTTATCGTGCCGCGCGGCGAGCTGAACGTTACATCAGCTTCGCATCCCACCAATGCCACGCTCAACGGTGCCATCAATTCGGCATCTTTCGGTAACACCAGCGGTGACATTGGTTCTCTGGCGCTGCTTGGCGCGAGCTACTTTTCTTATCAGTTCGTCAATTACGATCCGAACCTGTTCCTCGCTATCGCGATGAACTCGCCGTTTGGTCTGAAGACCGATCTCGACCGCAACTACGACACTTACAAAGGCTCCGTCGTAGGTCGTGAGACGAAGCTGCTGACAATGAGCCTCAATCCAACACTGGCTTACCGGCTCTCGGACAGTCTGTCGGTTGGTGTTGGCGCACAACTCCAGTATGGCAAGGGGCGTTTTTCCTTTGCGACGGGCCTGCCGAGCGGGCAAGATTCACGGTTTGACGGTACGGGCTTGGCCGTTGGCGCTACGGCTGGTTTGATGTGGAAGCCTGCTGCCGGGACCACAATTGGCCTTGGTTGGCGTTCTCAGTTGAGCCAGGATCTCGACGGGGCGTATATCAACACGCCGGGGGCAGCGCCAGGTGCCAATGCGGCTCTGCCGCCAGGTCTGCGCACGGTCAATGCCAGCACGACGATCGAGCTGCCCAATATCGTGACGTTGAGCTTGCGCCAGCAAGTGACGTCCAACACCCGCGTGCTCGGGACCGTCGAGTGGTCACAGTGGAGCAGGCTCAAGGAACTCCGGGTCGTTTCAACCGGTGAGTCGGTAGGGGCTGCAAGTGGCGTTCTGATCCCGAATTCGACCGGCTCGGCGACGATCGGCGCCGTTCCAGGTACGGTTATCGGCGTGCTGCCGGCGCAGTGGTCAGACGGCTGGTTCTTCGCTCTGGGCGGCGAGTATGACGTCAACAAACAGCTTACGGTACGTGCTGGCGGTGCCTACGAGGTCTCGCCGATCGATGCACCGCGCAAGCGTCTGATTGGCATTCCTGACAACGACCGGATTTGGGCGAGCGCTGGTGCCACTTACAAGTGGAGCGAGACGCTGTCCTTCGATATCGCTTATACGCACCTCTTCGTGAAGGACAGCCAGTTCGACCGTGAGTCGCTCAGCGGTTTCCGGGTGCAGGGTACGGTCGATGCCTCTACTGACATCGTTTCGGTTTCCATGAAGACGAAGTGGTAGGTCCGGTACTGCTGCACTGAACGAAAACTCATTCATCCATTCGGCCGGCGGAAATCTCCGCCGGCCGAATTGCGTTGTCGCGGGCGGCTCTGTAATCGTGTGCGCGCAGATTGCGATCGCGTCAGATGAGGATTGGGGCCATGGCGGGCAGGGAGCCTTCGATCGCCGACGTGAAAGCCGCGCGTCATAGGCTGAACGGGCTTGTGGTGTCGACGCCGCTGCTCACGCATCCCGCGCTCGATGCCGCTGTGGGAGGGCGCGTTCTGTTGAAGGCCGAGAGCTTGCAGCGGGGCGGCGCTTTCAAATTCCGCGGGGCCTATAACAAAATCGCCCAGATCGACCGGTCCGTGTTTCCAGGCGGGGTGGTGGCCTGCTCGTCGGGTAATCATGCGCAGGGCGTGGCTTCGGCGGCGACGATAGCGGGGCTACGCGCGCTGATCGTGATGCCGTCCGATGCGCCGGCGCTGAAAATCGCGCGGACCAGGGCGTTCGGGGGAGAGGTCCACCTGTATGATCGGGTCAACGAGGACCGTGATGCGATAGCGGGGCGGATCGCCTCGGAGCGGTGCGCGGCGTTGGTCCATCCGTTCGACGATGCAGATGTGATCGCGGGGCAAGGGACGGTCGGTCTTGAACTCGTCGAACAGGCTGCGGGTCTTGGCGCGCCGCCGGATGCCGTGATCGCGCCGTGCTCAGGCGGCGGGCTCGTTTCGGGTATTGCGATCGCGGTGAAAGCGTCGCTCCCGGCTTGCGAAATCTGGGCCGCCGAGCCTGCGGGGTTCGACGATCTCGCGCGGTCGCTCGCCAGCGGCAAGCGCGAGCGCAATGCCAAGTTGTCGGGCTCGATCTGCGATGCGTTGCTTGCGCCGTCACCGGGCGAAATCACGTTCGAGATTCTGCGGCGGCTGCTCGCCGGCAGCGCCGTCGTGAGTGACGACGAAGTGCGCTCGGCGATCCGTTTCGCTTACCACGAGTTGAAGCTCGTGCTCGAACCCGGCGGGGCGATCGGCTTGGCAGCGCTTCTGAGTGGCCGTCTTCGGACGCAAGGGCAGACTGTCGCCTGTGTGCTTTCGGGCGGGAACATCGATCCGGCCCTGTTTTCGGAGATCGTGTGCGCGGCCGGGTCTGCGATGATGGCTGGTCGTTGAGCGATGAGCAGCGGGGCTGGGCCTTCGGGCGGGTATGCTTTGCGGCTTTCTGCGTTCTTCGGTGCGCTGTTTCTGATCCATGGCGTGCATCTGACCTACCTCCCTGTGTGGCTGGACGGGCGGGGATTGTCGCCGTTCGAGATCGGCGTGACGTCGTCGGCGCCTCTGATCATCCGGCTTGTCTTGACGCCAGCCGTCGCGTTCGCAGCAGACCGGATGCAGACGCACCGTGAGATGATCATCGGGGCTTGTTCGATATCGCTGTTTGCGATGGTCGGATTGAAGTCGGGCTTGGGGGTGACGGCTACCATCGCACTTGTCGTGCTGATGCAGCTTGCTCTGCAAACGATCATGCCGCTCGCCGATGCGATCACGCTATCGGCGGTCAAGCGCGAAGGTCTCGACTACGGGAGGATCAGACTGTGGGGCTCGGCGACATTCATCGTCGCGAGCTTCATCGCGGGGTGGTCGGTCGGGCACAGCGGCTCCGAAGCGGTATTGCAGCTTTCGGTGATCGGCGGTTGCCTTGCGTTGGCGGCTGCACTCTGGTTGCCGCGGGCGGAGGCGGGAGGTGCTGCACGTTTGACGCTGCCGGATGCGCTGGGGCTGGTTCGAGATCGCCGCTTCCTCGTATTCATGGCGACCTCCGGCATCATCCAGGCATCGCATTCGGTACTTTATGTGTTCGGTGTTTTGCATTGGCGCAGCCAGGGACTTTCAGCGGCGTTCATCGCGACGTTGTGGGCAATATCGGTGCTGGCCGAGATTGCTCTGTTCTGGGGTGCGCGATGGTTCGCGTGGATCGGGCCGGTGCAGTTGATGATGATCGGGGCTGCATGCGGTCTCGTGCGGTGGCTCGCGATGGCGTTCGATCCGGCGGGGCATTGGCTGGTGCTGCTTCAGCTCCTTCATGCGGGAACATTCGCAGCGACGCATCTTGGCGCTATGCAGTGGATCGCTGCGCGTGTGCCACCGGCCGCTGCCGGGACCGCGCAAGCCCTGCTGTCGACGTTCTCGGCCGGCATCGTGATGAGCGGCGTGATGTTGATGTCCGGCGCGCTCTACGCGGCTGCTGCCGGCCGCGCGTATCTGGCGATGATGGCAGCGTGCGCGCTAGGGCTCGCGGCGGGGGCAGTGCTGTTGCGGATCGAAGCGCGACGGTGAATAGGAACTTTTGTGCTGGATGCCGGGTTCGCCTTCGCGGCTGAAACGCCGATTACTGCCGATTTCTGTCCGCGTCCGCACGTTCTGCTTTCGAAACCGAGCCGTTGCGGACATACTGGTCGCGCGCGAACACGCCGCGGACGGCGTTTTGTCGGGTAATCGGGTTATGGATACGCTGCCCGTCAAGTGGCTGATCAATTTTTTGCGCGATAGTAGAGTTTTTAGAAGCATGAGGTCTCAATCATGCAAGACGGCAGTGTGACGGCACATCCGGGAAAGCCGATCGGGCTCCACCCCCATCCGGACGCTCAGGACAGACTGAGCGTCTTCATTTCCTACAGCCGGGACGATCTCGATTTCGCCGATCAGCTCTGTGCGGCGCTCGATCTTTACTCGTTCGATTGCACGCTCGACCGCCACGGCATCTCGGGCGGCGAGGATTGGAAGAAGCGCCTCGGCGATCTCCTGCGCAATGCGGATACGGTCGTATTCGTTCTGTCGCCCTCGTCGGCAAAATCTGAGATTTGCGGTTGGGAGGTGGAGGAAGCCGCCCGCCTCGGCAAGCGCAT
>CANJPN010000529.1 GCA_947475855.1 Bradyrhizobiaceae bacterium | reverse complement strand
CTGGTCGGCGCGACCCAGGGGCCACACCGTGAAGACGGCCGCGACGAGAACGCCATAGAGAGCAGCACTAAAAATGCTCCACGGCGAGATGCTGACGGCGATCCGGATCGGAAGCGCGTTGCCGTAGAGCGTGTCGAGAACATAGGGCACGAGGCACCCGACGGCGAGACCGATGGCGATACCGAGCGCGGCGACCAGCATGACCTGCGTGAAGAAAATCGCAAAGACCAGCCGCGATCCCGCCCCCAGGCTCTTCATGGTCGCGATCACCTTGCGACGACGGTCGATGAACGTGGCAACCGCATTGGCCACGCCGACGCCGCCGATGAGGAGCGACGTCAGACCTATGAGCGTCAAGAACTGACGCAAGCGGTCGAGTGTCCGCGTAACCTGGGGCGAAGGATCGCGCCGGTCTGCAACCGTAAATCCCGCTTCTGGCAGATCCCGTTTCACGGCATCGCGGAAAGCGATCAACGACGCTGCATCCGTGGCCACCAATTTAACGGCGTAGCGCCACCGGGCCAAAGTTCCCGGCTGGATGAGGCCTGTGGCGTCGAGCGTCGCCATGGAAACGAATACACGGGGTCCATAAGTCACCCGATCGGAGATCGTATCGGGTTCGCGTTCGAGTACGCTCGCGATGACGAGTTCGGCCTGGCCGATCTTGAATTTGTCGCCCGGCCGAAGTTTCAGACGCTCGAGTAGCAGCGGATCGACGACTGCGGAGAGAGGCTTGGCAAGTTCGGCCTGCAGCTTACCTCCGTCACGGAGCAGGGCCTCTCCAGCCAGGGGGTAGGCAGCATCTGCCGCTTTCAACTCGATCAGGGTCTGGTCGGACGCATCGGCGGTTCGCGCCATCGAGCGCATAGTTGCCGTTTCGCTGACGCGGCCCCGCGCTTCCAGCCAACTGCGTTCCGGATGCGAAGCCCTCGTATGGGTGCGTGCCAGCGTGGCGTCACCGCCCAGGATCGATTGACCTTGTGCCTCGAAGCCTGCGCGCAATGCGTCGCCCAGCGCGCCAACGCCGGTTATCACGGCTACACCGAGCGCCATGCAGGCAACGAACACATAGAAGCCACGGAGGCCGCCGCGCATCTCACGCAAGGCCAAGCGGATGGCTAGTGGCATCCAAGCTGCGCGATGCGGCAGCTCAGTCGGTTGCGCCTCTATGGAGGTACGTCTCATTGTCCGGCCCCTTGGCCGGCAGTCAGTGTGGCATTGGCACTATCTTCGACGATCCGGCCGTCTGCCATGCGCACGGTGCGCCTGCATAGCTTTGCGAGTGCAGCGTCATGCGTCACGAGAATGAGGGTTGCGGCGTGCCGTCGCTGCAGATCGAACAACAGCTCGACGATGGTCTGGCCTGTGCGCCCGTCGAGATTGCCGGTGGGCTCGTCGGCCAGCAGCAACTTCGGAGCAGTGGCGAGCGCACGTGCGATCGCGACGCGTTGCTGTTCGCCGCCCGACATCTCAGCGGGATAATGCGTGAGGCGATGAGACAGCCCCACCTCGTCCAGCACCATCGCCGCGACCTTCTCAGCATCAGCGCGCCCCGCGAATTCCAGCGGCAACGCGACGTTTTCGAGAGCTGTCATCGTGGGCACGAGATGGAAAGACTGGAACACGATGCCGATCTCGGCACCGCGCACGCGGGCCAGATCATCTTCGCCAAGACCCTGCAGGTCATGGCCAGCGACCTCGACACGGCCGCTGGTGGCCCGTTCCAGACCTGCGGTCACCATCAACAGCGACGTCTTCCCCGAGCCGGACGGACCGACGATGGCCAGGGACTCGCCGGAACCGACGTCGAGGCTTACATCGCGAAGGATCTCGATTGGACCTGCGCGGCTCGTCAATGTCAGGCCGACGTTCTGAATCCGCACGATCGGGCGCGTAAGGGGGTGAACTTCTGGCAAACAGGCCCCCGTTCGGGTCTAGAAGGGTTGTCATGAGTTGTAGGTGGGTGGCGCCATCCTGACGATCCGCTGGTCTTGAGTTCGCCACTGAGCGCCTCTACCTACCGTATTCGCGTCTGTGTGCTACGGCATGGGACAACGCACGGATCTCGCACGGCTTCTGGTCGAGAGGTGAGGCAAGAAGATGATCGCGAGAAAGTTCGAGTACCAATCACGTCCGCGGCTGATCTTGCAGATAGGAGCGTTCGCAGCGGTTTTCCACCTTCTTCTTGCGATGGCCCTGATGTCTGCTGCGACCGCCTCAGCCGCAAGCCCCATCCGGATCGTCGCATTCGGCGACAGTCTCACGGCAGGCTACCGCCTCGCGCCGAGCGAAGCCTTTCCGGTTCGCCTCGAAACGGCGCTGCGGGCTCGAAACGTCGATGTAAAGGTCGAGAACGCCGGCGTATCCGGCGACACCACCGCCTCCGGGCTCGCGCGGCTCGACTGGGCGGTGCCCCCTGCGACCGACATCGTGATCCTTGAACTCGGCGCCAACGACGCACTGCGCGGCGTCGATCCCAAGGTCACGCGGAACAACCTCGAAATCATCATCGCGCAGCTCAAAGCCAAAGGGGCGAAGGTTCTGCTTGCAGGAATGCTCGCGCCGAAGAACTGGGGCGACGACTATGCCCGTAGCTTCGACGCGATATTCCCCGAACTCGCCCAGGCGCACGGTCTTGCACTATATCCCTTCTTCCTGGATGGAATCGCGTTGCGAGCCGATCTCAATCTCGACGATGGGCTGCACCCCAATGCAAAAGGCGTGGACGCGATCGTCGAGCGGATTCTGCCGCACATCGAGAAGCTAGTTCATACCGTATCGGCCAAGCGATAATCGAGGTGTCCCCCACCCCCTGACGTTAATGTAGGCTCTGCACATCCGGGAGGCTGCCATGCCCCGTCTGTTCGCCGGTATCGAGTTGCCGGAAGCCATAAAGGATCAACTGTCGGATCTGTCCCGGCCGCTACTCGGTGCGAAGTGGCTGGATGATGACGACTTCCACCTGACGCTGCGGTTTGCCGGCGACATCGAGGGCCGCCTGGCGCGCGAATTCATCGACTTTCTGGGTAACGTCGAAGCAGATGCGTTCGAACTCCGGCTCGACGGTCTCGGCACGTTCGGCGGCAAGGACCCCCGATCGATCTGGGCTGCCGTGTCGCCCAACCCCGCACTCGAAGCACTTCAGCGCGGCTGTGAACGCGCAGCGCGAAACGCCGGTCTGCCACCCGAGCCGCATCCATTCCGGGCCCATGTCACGATTGCCCGCCTGCGCCACGCGCTGCCGGAGGACGTGGCCCAACTGCTGGGCCAGATCGGCGCTTTCCGAACCCCGCCCTTTCCCGTGAAAGAATTCGTGCTGTTCTCCTCTCGTCCCAAAGTCGGTGGCGGCCCTTATGTCGTCGAAGCAACGTATCCGCTGCGTGGCGGTTATTACGACGTGGAAGATGATTCACACGGCGACAAATGGAGATGACGCGATGGCGATATCGAAACTGACGGACGCTGAGCGAGCGTCACTTCCCTCCCGGCTGCCGGGCTGGGCGCTCGTCACGGGCCGCGATGCTATCCAGCGAAGCTTCAAGTTCGCCGATTTCAACGCGGCATTCGGTTTCATGAGCCGCGTCGCGCTACTCGCCGAGCGGCAGGACCATCATCCCGAATGGTTCAATATCTGGAACCGCGTCGACATTACCCTGTCGACCCACGATGCCGGCGGGTTATCATCTCGCGACTTGAAACTGGCGGAAGCCATCGACGCTGTCGCCGGGTAGGCAGGCGCCGAAGCGTAAGATACCAAGCATCGTCTCGGGGGAAACATGAATACATCCGCAGCCGCCGCGGTAGCGTTGTTGACTGCGCTCGCCTTATCGGATGGGGCATCCGCACAGACATTTCCCCAGCGCACCATCACTATCGTCGCTCCTACAGCAGCAGGCGGGCCCGGCGACCTCGCCGCGCGCGGTGTCTCCGAAAGAATGAGTGCGATTCTTGGCCAGCCCATTGTCATCGAGAACATGGCGGGCGCCGGCGGCATGCAGGGGACGGCGCGCGTCGCCCGCGCCGAGCCCGACGGCTACACGCTGCTTGTACACCAGACCGGAATTGCCTTCGCCGCCGCGCTCGAGCCGCCGCCACCATTCAACGTCGAGAAGGATCTGACCGCGGTCGGCCTCGTCAACAACAGCTATCTCGTCCTTGTCGGACGCAAATCGCTCGCCCCAGATGATCTCACCGGTCTCATCGCCTGGATGAAGTCGCCCGGGAACCAGACCCGATTTGCCCACCCCGGCAGCGGAACTCTCGGCCATCTCGCGACCCTGGTGTTCGCCCGCTCCGTAGGCGTCGATATCGATGCAATCCCTTATCGCGGCGTCGCGCCTGCGATGACCGACATCGCCGGTGGACACGTCGATCTCGTCTGGGTCGGCGCTGCCGCTTCGACTTCACTGATCGCCGCCGGCACGATCAAGGGCTACCTCGTCGGCGGACCAAAGCGGATGGCTCTGTTCCGCCAGAATGTTGTGCGACCTTGCTGACCAGTGATTTGGCGGCAGGATGGACACGATGAAAGCGCAGGATTTCCGGGCACTTGTCGAGCGGTTGGGCGACCTCAGCGAGGTTCAACGCGAGGCGCTGGTCGAGGCG
>CANJPN010000528.1 GCA_947475855.1 Bradyrhizobiaceae bacterium | reverse complement strand
TACAACTTCGCCAGGCTGCTGGCGTGGCTCAGAGAGCTTTGGCGCGTCCTGCTTGCGACCCTCGCCTTGATGCGTCTCGCCGGCCCCCCACCAGCGACGCCTGCATTGACTGCAACCTGATCGCCCCAAACTTCACGGCCGACTGAATATGTCCCTGCGGGTGATGAGCCTACGTGGGCGGTCGAATGGCATCTGCATCTTTCGTTAAGCCTTATCTCGATGCTTTCACTGTGCCTATGTCCGGTGGCCTCGTCCTCCTCGGAATGGGGGGAGGGTTAGTGAGAGCCTTCGAAGATACGCACCAGAACATAATCGCGTGGTCATGGCCGGGATGTGCTGGCTGGCACTACGTCCTGCAATATCTATGGACAAGCCCTCGGGGATATAAACAATTGCGAGCTAGCACCTCGATTGGCGGGATACGGCGGATTGCTCGGAAAATTCTCTCAGGGCGGGCCAAAGTTGAGGGCGGCTGCGGCGAGCGCGCTATTGGCCGTTGTGCTGTTGATCGTGACGAATGCGCAGGGCGCCTACGAGGCCCTGCGAGAGCGGACGTTCGACGCGATGCTCGTCCGCATGCCGAATCCTGCAGCGTCCGCGCCGGTAGTGGTGGTCGATATCGACCGTGCCAGCCTCGAGCGAATGGGGCAGTGGCCTTGGAGTCGCGAACAGTTGGCAGTTCTGATCGGCGACATTCTCGCCGCTGGTCCCCAGGCTGTGGGTGTCGATATTCTGATCGAGGGTGTGGACGAGCGGTCACCTGCAGCGCTCGCTCGCCGTCTGGCGGAGCTGACAGGATCCGGCGCGTTTGAAGCCCAGGCATCCGGGCTACCTGACGGCGATGCGGTTTTCGCTTCGGCGATCAAGTCAAAGCCGGTGGTGCAGGGACTTGCGCTCGATCCCGACCGGCCATCGGAGCAACCTGTGGCGGCACCGATCCTGCTTCAGGGACCCAGTGAGTTGCCGGGGATCTGGGAGGCGGTGGGCGTTTCGGGGCCGCCCAAGCGCGTCGCGGAGGCTGCGGCTGGTCTCGGTGTACTCTCCCTGGCTGGTGATGTGGATGGCCGCATCAGGCGCGTTCCACTGCTCACGTTGGTCGGTGGCCGATTGCGGCCCGGCCTGGCACTCGAGACGACGCGGGTTGGCCGGCAGGCGTCAGCGTATGTGATCGCGCGCGGCGGCGTGCTTCGCATGGGCAACCTCGCTGTGCCCATCTCCACAGATGCTACGCTACGGCTTATGCCGCCGCGGGAAGTCGTCATGGCGCGTCGAACGATCCCCGCGGCTGATGTGAGGTTGGGGGCTTCGCAGGCCATCCTTGCGGGCAAGGTGGTTCTGCTGGGCAGCTCGGCGCCGGAACTGGGCGGTTTGCGTCTTGCGAGCGGCGGGCAACTCGTGCCCTCGGTTCAGCGACAGGCGAGCGCGGTGGCGCAATTGCTGACGGGGGTCCATCCACGTCGGCCGCTTTCGATCGATGCTTACGAAATGGCTGCGATCGTGCTTGCTGCGTGCGTTGGCTGGCTGGCTGCGGCGGGATTGCCATCGCTGCAGGCAGGTCTCGTCGCCCTGGCAACGGCTTTCGGATGGTGGATGGGTGCAGCGCTAGCTCTGCAAGGCTGGCAGGTGTTGGTCGATCCTATCGCAGTTCCAGTGTCTGTGCTCGCGAGTTTCGGCCTGACGGGTCTGACCGTCGCGGCCGATAGTCGGCGACGCGAGGCTGCGCTGCGGCGTCGCTTCGAGCAACATCTGGCGCCTGAGTTGGTGACGCGCATCGCGCAGGACCCGAGCCTGCTCAAGCTTGCTGGCGAGGCCCGCGAAGCGTCGATCTTGTTTACGGATGTCGAGGGCTTCACCGCGATGACCGAGAGGTCTGATCCGGTCATGCTGATCCGGGTGCTGGACCGGTATCTCGACGAAATGAGCGCGATTATCGTGGCGCACGGGGGCATGGTCGAAAAGATCGTCGGAGATGGCTTCCACGGCCTCTTCAACGCACCGCTCGACTTGCCGGGGCATGCGGACAAGGCCGTTGCGTGTGCCTGCGCCATCCGCTCTTTTTCGGAGAGGTTCGCCGAGGAGCCCGAGCCGCGGGCGCTCGGTTTCGGGCGAACCCGCGTCGGTGTCGAGACCGGTCCTGTCATCGTGGGTGACGTGGGCGGGGGTACACGGCTCGATTATACCGCCTACGGTAACGCGATGAACACCGCAGCAAGGCTCGAAGCCGCCAACAAGGAACTTGGCAGCTCTATCTGCGTGGGGCCGGGGACCGCGGCGCTGCTTTCGGATACGGGGATCTTGCGGCCGCTCGGCAAGTTGGATGTGCGGGGGCGCAGTGAGGCCATGCAGGTTTACGATATCTGGCCCGACACGATGTCGCCGACCGACCGGCAGGTCTATCTTGCCGCGGTGGCCCTCGCGGACGAGAAGCCGCAAGATGCCGCCACAGCGCTTGCGCGGCTCGCGGAAGCTTCGCCCGATGATGTGGCCCTTGGGCTCTTTGCACAGCGCGTCAGCCAACTTTCGCGAAACCCTCCGCCGAATGGGTAATTATCAGGCGGATGAAACTTTGGCCCGAGATGTTCGTTCCTCTCAAACAGTCATTCGAGAGGATCGAGACTCATGAGCGCATCAAATAAGCGGTTTGCCGTCCTGCTGGCAGCAGCGGCACTTGCACTTTCCGGAGTACATGCGAGCGCCGCGCCGTATGGATCCGTACAATCTGCTGCGGGAGCGCCGCCTTACGCCGCGACCGGCAACGCACTCGTGCAGGAAGTTCAGTGGCGCGGTGGTGGATGGCGGGGAGGTGGTTTCCGTGGTGGCGGTTGGCGCGGCGGACGAGGAATCGGGCTCGGCATCGGGGCCGGTATCCTGGGCGGCGCGTTGCTCGGCAGTGCCCTGGCGGCGCCGTACTATGACCGCTCGTACTCGTACTATCCCTCCTATTCCTACTATCCGACCACTCGTTACTATGCAGCACCGGCATACCAGTCGTACGGCAGCAGTGACGGGTACTGCGCCCGACGGTTCCGCTCGTACGACCCCGCAAGCGGCACTTACCTCGGATACGACGGCTATCGCCACGCCTGCCCTTGAAGCCATCGCTGCCCTGGAAGCAGGTGACGCGAACGTCCGGTGGTTGAGCCCCGAGCCCTCATCGGCCGGGGCTCATTCGCGTTGCTCCCGTTGGTGACAGGCGGCCTCTGTGCTTCTAGAAGTCCTGCGGTTGACGGGTCTCGGACACGCCCCTAGGTATCACGGCAACCACTACAACCCGGCGATTCGACGATAGCTGCGGCGACAGCCAGCGGAGCCCTCATGAGTACGACCATGACCACGCGACCTGCCCCATTGGACTGGAGCACGACGGCGACCACGGCGCGCCTCGTGCTGGCGGACGGGACGGTGATCGAAGGCGAGGGCCTCGGCGCGGTTGGATCAGCTGCCGGTGAGGTCTGCTTCAACACAGCTATCACCGGCTATCAGGAGGTTCTCAGCGACCCGTCGTACGCGGCGCAGATCGTGACGTTCACGTTTCCTCACATCGGCAACGTCGGCGCCAACAACGAAGACAGCGAAACGTCCAACCTCGCCATGAGGTCGGGCGTTCGGGGGTGCGTGCTACGCGCCGGGGTGAGCGATCCCTCGAATTACCGGGCCGTGGAGCATTTCGATCAGTGGCTGAAGGCGCGCGGTATCATTGCCATATCGGGCGTCGACACACGGGCGCTTACCGCGATTATTCGCGAGGGCGGAATGCCCAATGCCGTCATTGCGCACGATCCCTCCGGCAAGTTCGATCTCGCCAAGCTCAAGGCCGAAGCAAAAGGCTGGCCGGGGCTGCTGGGGCTCGATCTCGTGCCCGAGGTCACCTGCGGCCAGAGCTACGCCTGGGACGAGATGCGCTGGGTCTGGGACAAGGGATATGCCCGTCTCGCCGATCCGGAATTCCACGTCGTCGCCATCGACTATGGGTTGAAGCGGAACATCCTACGCTGCCTCGCGAGTGCTGGCGCGCGCGTTACGGTCGTACCCGCCACAGCAACGGCAGACGATGTACTGGCCCGCAAGCCGGACGGGGTTTTCCTGTCGAACGGTCCTGGTGATCCGGCCGCGACTGGTGTTTATGTGGTCCCCGTCATCCAGAAGCTGGTGGAAAGCGGGTTGCCGGTGTTCGGGATCTGTCTCGGGCATCAGATGCTGGCGCTGGCGCTCGGTGGCAAGACGTCGAAGATGCACCAAGGGCATCATGGCGCGAACCATCCGGTCAAGGACACGACCACAGGCAAGGTCGAAATAACATCCATGAATCATGGGTTTGCTGTCGAGCAGAAGAGCCTGCCGCAGGGGGTCGTCGAGAGCCACGTATCGTTGTTCGACGGCACGAACTGCGGCATCCGCCTTGAGGGCAAGCCGGTGTTCTCGGTGCAGTACCACCCCGAGGCATCGCCGGGGCCCCAGGACAGTCACTACTTGTTCGTGCGGTTCGCGAACATGATGCGTGAGCGCGCCGGCAGGGCGGCGGTGAAAGAGCGCTGAGGCCGGTTGCAGGCTCGGGCAGTTCTGGCCGGTATGGTTTCGAGTGTGCTGATCGGTTTGTTCGACTGCTAACGATATCCCTTG
>CANJPN010000527.1 GCA_947475855.1 Bradyrhizobiaceae bacterium | reverse complement strand
CAGGCCGCTCGTAGCTGCAGCAACGGCGAGACCGTTCCCCCGCCGCGCACGAATCTCGAAAAATCGCCGCCGGTCGGCAGAACAGTACCGGCAAGCGGCCCCAGCGAGGTGCCGAATGGCATGCTCGGCATCGGCTCGACCGGCAACGCCTTCGTCGCACCGCGCTGAAATATCCGGCCTGAAATCCGAAGGGCTGCATGGCCCCGGACCTCACTCTATCTCCGCCATCCTGGCGGCCACACGCCCCGCTTGGTAAGCAACTCCCCGTTGTGCGTTTCGCATTGCGGCTGCTTCGTCGTATTCAGGCGGCCAGCCCCACACCAGACCTAGGAACTCCCCATGGCAAAAGCATCAGCCAAGGGCGGCTCACGCGGCAAATCTGCCGCGCCCGCGAAGAACCCTGCCGACCTCACGGCGTATGAGGCAGCGGCCGCCATCGCCAGCCGAAATCTCACCAGCGAAGAACTCGTCACCGCCTGTATCGCACGCATCGATCAGCTCGAGCCCGAGGTGAAGGCCTGGGCCTTCCTTGACCGCGATCACGCCCTTGCCCAGGCACGCGCCGCCGACGATTGGGCGCGCGAAGGCAAAGGCCTGGGCATTCTGCATGGCGTTCCCGTCGGCATAAAGGATGTCATCGATACCGGCGACATGCCGACCGAAGCCAATTCGGCGCTGTTCAAGGATTATCGCCCGCGCGCCGACGCAAGCTGCGTAGCTTCTCTGCGTGCAGCCGGCGCGGTCATCATGGGCAAGACCGTCACAACGGAACTTGCCAGCTCAACCCCTGGGGCCACCCGCAACCCGCGCAATCTCGCCCACACGCCCGGCGGCTCGTCGTCGGGCTCTGCAGCGGCAGTCGCATGCGGAATGGTCCCCCTGGCGCTCGGCACACAGACGGCAGGTTCCGTGATCCGTCCAGCGTCATTTTGCGGCGTCTACGCCCTAAAGCCGACGTTCGGCCTGGTCTCACGCCGCGGCGTACTCCTGCAGTCACACACCCTCGACACCATCGGCCTCTACGCACGTTGCATCGAGGACCTCGCCCTCGTCACCGATGCTGCCGCCGCCTACGACAGCCAAGATCCCGTGAGCATCTCGGCCGCACGCCCGCGTCTCTCGGAAATTGCAGCGAGCGAGCCCCCGCTTCCACCCGTTTTCGCCTTCATCCGCACACCCGCCTGGGAACAGACGTCGTCCGTTTTGCGCGAAGCCTACACCGAGTTGATCGCTGAGCTCGGCGGGCGCGTCGTCGAGATCGACCTGCCGACGCTGGCCCAGGCGACCGAATGCCAGCGAATCGTCCAGTCCGCAGAGAACGCCGCATACTACGGCCTCTTCAGAGAGAAAAAGCCCGAACTGGTCAGCGACGGCCTCACTGAGCGGCTGAAGTCGGGAGCGCGCATCGCCGCACAAGATTACATCCGCGCCGTCAACATGCGCGACATGCTCTACACCGCGGTTGAGGATCTGCTGACGCACTACAGCGCCATCCTCGCACCGTCTTCGCTCGGCCCCCCACCGAAGGGCATCTCGAACACCGGCGATCCCATCATGAACGGGCTGTGGACCTACCTCGGTGTTCCCGCCATCAACGTCCCGCTCCTCGAAGCGGACGGGTTGCCGATCGGAGTGCAGTTGATCGGCGCCCGCCGCGACGACGGCCGTCTGCTCCGCAACGCCCGCTGGCTCGCCCGCCACCTCGCAGGCGAGGTGTAGAGCGTCACGCCGAGCTTCCAAGCTGCGCCGACGCGCGCGTATTCCACTCGACTTCGTTTTCGGAGCATCCAGCTTGTGTGGATAGGAAGGCGATAGGGGGAACTCTGCACGAATGTGCCCCTTGCGCCCGACGACGTTCGCTCATCCGTCGGAACCGCATTTGTTCCATCGACGGTTGATCGGCGGAGAAGGGCCATGCTCCGCCGGCCATCGCCGACCACAAGTTCGTCAGTTATTTCGAGAAGCAGACGTTCCGTCAAACAGTGACTTGCGTGCCGATCTCGATCGCGCGGTCACTAGGGATCGCGAAGTATGCCGAGGCGTCGCTCGATTGATGCGCGAGCCAGATGAACAGGCGATCCTGCCAAACCGGCATCTCCGAGCGCGACGACGGCCTGATGACACGGCGAGACAGATAGTACGACGTTTGCATGGGGTCGAGTTCGAGATGCAGATAACGCCGTGCCAGAGCGCGCGGGATATCAGGCTCCTCCATGAAGCCGAACTTCAGCCGCACGACAGTGAAGGATTCTGAGACCTTCGCCGTTTTGCCTCGCTCTGATTCCTCGACCCTCGGCGTGTCGGTCGTCTCGACGCATACGATGATGTTGCGGCGGTGCATGACCTTGTTGTGCTTCAGATTGTGCATCAGCGCCGTTGGGACGAGATCGGGATGGCTTGTCAGAAACACGGCCGTGCCGGACACCCGCTCGGGCGATTTCTTCTCCAACACGGGAAGGTACTCTGCGAGCGGCAGCTCCTCCTTCTTCCAGCGGGTCGACAACAATCGTGCGCCGCGCCTCCAGGTCAGCATGCCGATCAAAAGCGCCCCGCCGACGACCAGGGGCAACCACCCGCCTTCCGCTATCTTCAGGAGATTGGCTCCCAGAAAAATGAGATCGACGCATAGAAACGGCGCCATCACCAGGCCGACGCGCCACCACGACCACAGCCAATAGTACCGGGCCACGACAGCGGCGAGCGCGACCGTCACCACCATGGTCCCGGTCACCGCGATGCCGTACGCCGAGGCCAGCGAGCTGGAAGTCTTGAACGTTACCGTGAGGAACAGCACCGCCAGCAGCAGGTTCCAGTTTACGGCCGGAATATAGATCTGGCCGCGTTCGGTCTCGGATGTGCGACGAATGTTCATGCGCGGCAAGAGCCCGAGCTGAATCGCTTGCTGCGTCATCGAGTAGGCACCGGTTATAACGGCCTGGCTCGCGATGATCGTGGCCAATGTGGCCAGGCCGATCATCGGAATGAGAGCCCATGCCGGATAAAGCTTGAAGAACGGGCTTTCGAGCGCCTCTGGCTGAGTCAGCAGCAAGGCGCCTTGCCCCAGATAGTTCAGCGCCAGGGCCGGAAAGACGAGGACGAGCCAGGCTGCCCGGATCGGGTTGCGGCCAAAATGCCCGAGGTCGGCGTAGAGCGCTTCCGCTCCTGTCACCGCGAGGAATACGGCGCCCAATGCGATCAGCCCGGCGATGCCATGCGACGACAGAAAGTTGACACCGTAAATCGGATTGAGCGCGAGAAAGACTTGTGGTTGCTGCGCGATATTGGCGAGGCCACCAACCGCCAGCGCAAGAAACCAGACCACGATGATGGGCCCGAACCAGGCTGCAATACGTGCCGTACCGCGTGACTGGATCGCAAACAATCCGATCAGAATGGCAAGGCTGATCGGGAGCACATAGTGCTCGAACGCCGGTGTAACGAGATTGAGGCCTTCGACGGCAGAGAGGACAGAGATGGCGGGCGTAATCATTGCGTCGCCGTAGAACAGCGCCGCACCGGCCATCCCGAGCAAGGCAACGATGCCGCCGCGATCACCGAGCGCACGATGCGCCAGGGCCATGAGGCTCAGCATTCCGCCTTCGCCATTGTTGTCGGCCTGCAGAACCACGACGACATACTTGAGCGTGACGATGACGATCAATGTCCAGATCATCAACGAAAGAACGCCGAAGATCATCTCCGAGGACAGGGCTCCCGCCCCTCGTGCCGCCGTCAGCGATTCCTTCAAGGCGTAGAGCGGGCTCGTACCGATGTCGCCGTAGACGACGCCGATCGAGCCGAGCGCCAGAATCCAAAACGGCGAACGCGTGCCGCAGTGCTCGCGCTCTTTTGCTGGGGCTGCTGTAGTTGTTGCGGACATGATGAGGCTCGCTGCTTCACTGGGGCTGGCAAACCACTTCGCGCAAATCGACATAAGGATGCCATATGGACCGCATTGGCCGGACATAAGGAATCCGTAAGGGCGGCTCGATCGCGCGTGTAACGTTCTTCCGACGCGCTAAGATGCCTGAACCATGCCGCCGCCTGCGATCGGGCGGGGTACTGCATCGCAGGAGCGCACTCGCTTGCCGGACAATCCTCCCAATGTCGCATCAGATCGTTCGATCGCAAGTGCAGACGTGTGGGCCCGGCTGCCGCGTCCGCTGACTGGCGCAAGCGTCATTGCAGCAGCGTTGACGATGACGGGAGCAGCGACTTTCCTCGGGGTGGGGCTGTCGCGCATGCTGCCACAGCCGAGCGTTTCGCTGGTGTACCTGGTGGCTGTCGTGATGGCGGCAGTGGGACTCGGGGTGCGGACGGGGCTCGCGGTCGCGTTCGGGTCCTTCCTTGCCTACAACTTCTTCTTCATCCCGCCGGTTTTCTCATTCACTATCGCTGATCCGCAGGAATTCTTCGCGCTCTTGGTTTTCCTTGGGGTCGCGCTCCTGACGGGCAGTCTCGCTGGCCGCATGCGCGAGGTCGCCGATGATGCGCGGCGTCGTGCGACCGCGCTTCAATCCCTCAACGAATTCGCGTATAGCGCGACAATCTGGGTGAGAACGGCGCGTCAATCAGGATGAGACGAGGCGGCCGAGCGAAGTGATGATTGACGCTGGCCGCGCCATTG
>CANJPN010000526.1 GCA_947475855.1 Bradyrhizobiaceae bacterium | reverse complement strand
TTGCGCTGTTGTGCTTCGACCACCGGTGCGTCTTCCACCTCAAAGGCATGCCGGCGCAGCTTCGCGATCCTTGCCTGCAGCTCCTGGTTGACGATTTCATCGGTCGTGACGACGTTCCAGCGCACGGCCGTGAAGAAGTAGTGCGTGGAAGTCTCGCTCTCCGGCGTCAGCATGTGGATCGCATGCAACCCCGTACCGCTGTCTTGGTTCCCGCCGGCCGCGCACATGCCAGAAATCAATTTCAAAGTGCCCGGCGCCATCCATCGCACCCGGTTGAAAACGTCTACGCGTGGCGGATGGCCGGGCCAGAACGGCGCCAGGATTCCAGGCGGCGTCGCACCCTTGGAGATCCGCCCGACGAGCACGTCGTCCCCCTCCTGCTCAACCGTGATCTCGGCATCGACGGTGTCGCGATTACCCAACACGCCTGCGTGCAGATACGACGTGTGACTGAGGTCCAGCAGGTTATCGATGAGCAGCTGGTAATTGGCGCGTATCATCATGCTGTCGCGCTTCGTCGAATGAAGTTCCGGTACGCCGTCGAGTTCATGGAAGTCCGGCACCTTCGCGAGATCGGCCGGCTTGTCGCCCATCCAGATCCACACTGCCGTGTGCTTCTCGACGACCGGGTATTTCGCCACGGCCGCCCGCGATGAGATGGCCCCCGTCCCGTGAGGATTGAGTACGCAGGCACCGGAGGCGTCATATTCCAGCCCGTGATACGGGCACTGCAACCGGTCGCCCGGCAAAACTTTTCCCATGCTCAGCGGCGCGAAGCGGTGCGCGCAACGATCCTCTAACGCCGCAATCGTGCCATCGGACTTTCGGAACATCACGATAGGCTCGCCTAGGATGACGCGTGCGACAAGCTTGCCTTGCTCTGCCAGTTCATGCGGCCACGCTGCCACATACCAGGCATTGCGAACAAACGGACCGCTGATCATCTCCTGTCGCAGCGCGCCGACTGGTTGCGCAGGATATTGAGTTTGAGTCATGCGGGAGCCTCACGTGACAGCAATTCGCGGCTGCGGCGGCACGTTGCGCCCATAGGAGCCGCAGCCAAGTCGACGCCGATATTATCAAGCGGCTGTAGCTTGTCCAATTCGGCGGCATTTCCAGAATACCTTTTGCCGGCGACAAGGTCGTCCACAAATCCCATGACGGCCCGCCAGCGCGTGTATGGCTCGTTGCATTCCACATCGGAATGCTCCACCTTGGACAGACCGAAGGACCGGCGAAAATTGCAGATCGGTCTATGCTGGACAGGGAGGATACGATGAGTCTTCGAATGAGATGGCTTGCGCTCGGTGCGCTCTCGATCGGCCTTGGAGGGCTTGTCACCGCGGCCCACGCACAAGCCCCGCAGACCGTTAAATTCGGCCTCGCAACCCTCAACGATGCACAGCACGAGTACATAAAGCGTCTCGCTGCGGCCATCGAGAAGGAGTCCGGCGGCCGATTCAAATCTGAGGTCTATCCGGCGAGCCAGCTCGGGCCGATCCCGCGCCAGATCGAGGCTACGCAGCTCGGGGGAATCCAGATCTTCGCCGCGCCGCCCGAATTCTTCGACGGTCTCGACGCGAGATTCGGCCTGTTGTCGGCTGCCGGGCTCTTCCGGGACATGCCGCACGTCGTCAAATCGATGGCGGATCCCGAGTTCCGCAAAGCGTTCTATGCGCTGGGGGCCAATCGAGGCATTAAAGTCGCGGGTTTGTTCTTGAGCGGACCGACGGCCATCAACAGCCGCAAGGCCATTAATAACTTCGGGGACATCAAGGGCCTCAAGCTGCGCGTTCTGGCGTCTCCATTCCAGACGCGTCCAATCGCTCACCTTGGCGGCACCGCCGTCCCGATGGCGCTCGGCGACGTGCTTCCGGCACTGCAACAGGGCACCATCGACGGTGTGATGTCGACGGTGCCGGTGCTGTCGGCCTTGCGCTACTATGATGCGGCCAAGTTTATTACCGAGACAAATTTCTCGTTCACGATCAGCATGTCTGCCATCAGCAAGGTGTGGTTCGACAAGCTGCCGGCCGACCTCCAGAAAGTCGTGGCCGACAACGCGTACAAGATCGCCAGCGAGATGCAGCCGTATGTCGACGAGTTCTATCAGGCGCAACGCAAGGTTTGGTCGGAGAAGGGCGGCACGGTGATCGACCTGCCAAAAGCCGACAAGGAGAAGATGATTGTCGAACTTGGTGCGCTGACCGAGAAAACCGTCGTGTCGGAGAACGCCGACATGAAGGCGCTGTGGGACATCACCTTGGCCGCGGCAAAGCGCAACTGACTAAAGTGATGGGATTTCACCATCCACACTTGCGGCGCCAGTCCGGCCCGCAAGGTCGCAGGAAACGGCAGCAGCGATGATCAAATCGGGAATACTGCGCGCGATCGTGATGATCGTTCGGACAGCGGAGATCATGGCAGCGCTGTCACTGATCGTCGGCGTGCTGCTGAACTTCGCCAATGTGGTCGGCCGCTACGTGTTCAGCGCGCCGATCCCTTGGGCGGAGGAGGTGATGGTATTCCTGATGATTGCCGGCGTATTTCTCGGCGCAGGCGCCATCACGCTTCGCGGCGCGCATATCCGTATGGATCTGGCCGTACAATTTCTTTCGCCTAGAATGCAGAGAATTCTCGATGTCGTCGCCCACGTCGGATTCATCGTCACGGCCACCGCGCTGATCTGGATCGCCTATCCGGTCATCGCCCAGCTCTATGCTTTCGATCAGCGCAGCGAGGCAATTCGCATACCTGTTGCATTTCCCCACAGTGTGGTGCCGATCGGGCTGGGCATTATGATCCTTGCAGCAATCGCCCGGCTCATCGACGCCAAGGTCGCCGGACTGTCACCTGGTATACCAGAGGATATCGAGGCGGACTTGGCACCCGGCCGGCAACAAAAGCCCGTAGCATGACAATCGCCAGGACTAACGAGGCCCCCCAAGCTCGAGCCCCCAAGTTCCAGACATGATCTATCTGCTATTGCTGTTGCCCGTCCTGCTTCTTGGGCTCGGGTTTCCGATCTTCCTGATCCTGATTGCCACGGTGCTGATCGCCGTCTTGACGATGACCGATGTGCCGCCAACCGTGATCCAAACGGTGATGTTCGGCAGCCTCGGCAGCTTTCCCTTGCTCGCGATACCATTCTTCATCTTCGCCGGTGATTTGATGGCGCGCGGAGGCATTGCCCGCCGATTGATCGAGCTCATCATGTCGGTCGTGGGCGGCGTGCGAGGCTCGCTCGGCGTCGCGACCATTGCGTCGGCCTCTGCGTTCGGCGCGATGTCGGGCTCCAGCGTGGCTTGCGTGGCCGCGATCGGCAAGTTGACGCTGCCCTCGCTCGAGAAGAGCGGCTACGGACGCAACTTCTCCATCAGCATGATCACCGCAACCGGCGTCATCGACGTGATCATCCCGCCCTCGGTTCCAATGATCCTCTACGCGGTCACCGCCCAGCAGCCCGTGACGCAGCTATTTCTAGCGGGCATCGTCCCGGGCCTGATGATCGCCTGCGGACTTGCCGGCTACGTGATGCTGCGCGCCCAGATCCTCAAGCTGCCGATTTCACCGCGCGCGCCGCTCAAGGAGGTGGTCGTCCTGACCCGTCGTGCGGTATGGGCGATTTTCGCACCCGTCTTGATACTAGGAGGCATTTACGGTGGCATCTTCACCGCCACTGAGGCAGCCGGCGTCGCATGCGTCTATGCGGCGTTCGTCTCAGTATATGTCTACGGTGAGTTGTCGTGGGCCGACGTCTGGAAAGTCGGCATCGAATCCTCGACCCTTACTGCCCAGATCATGATCATCGTCGCCTGCGCCGGCACCTACTCCTGGCTCATAACCACCAGTGGCTTTCCCCAGCAGCTGGTTGGCTGGATCGATGGAATGGGACTGCAGACCTGGGCGCTGCTTCTCGCGATCAACATTCTGCTGTTGATCGTAGGCAGCGTGCTCGAGCCGCCCGCTGCAATCCTCGTGCTGACGCCGCTGCTCACGCCGCTGGCCGCAAAGGCAGGATTGGATCCGATCCACTTCGGTCTGATAGTTACTGTCAACCTTGCCGTCGGCCTCTTTTTGCCGCCGTTCGGGCTCAACCTTTTCGCCTCGCATGCACTGTTCAAGATACCACTGACCGCCCTCTATCGCGGCGTGCTGCCGTTTCTCGTCGTCTATCTGGTCGCACTCGGATTACTCACATACGTTCCAGCACTCACGCTTGTGCCACTCGGCTGGCTCAAATAATCCTGCACCGGTCAGAGCGACAGCGGGTCTCGATCAGATATCGAAGTGTCCTATCATCGTCACTATGCGGCGAAATTTTACCCTCGATTTCCGTCAATGCGCCGGACCACCAGCTATTCGCGGAAGCAGCCGATGCTCCGGATTTCGAAGCCGAATAGTGGCCCGCTGTGTAGGCGCCCGCGAGTACGCCCGATGCTATCGTCAGTATACTTTACAAAGAGATGCCACAGCATACAGCGCCGCCCGAGCTTGAGATGTGAACCAGTCGGCCGTGAAGTTTGGGGCGATCAGGTTGCAGTCAATGCAGGCGTCGCTGGTGGGGGGCCGGCGAGACGCATCAAGGCGAGGGTCGCAAGCAGGACGCGCCAAAGCTCTCTGAGCCACGCCAGCA
>CANJPN010000525.1 GCA_947475855.1 Bradyrhizobiaceae bacterium | reverse complement strand
CGTTTCATCGATGTCGTCGCGCGTGCCGATCATGTCAATGCAGGTCGAGGGGCGGGGTCTGCCGAGGGAAGTTCCGCATTTGCGCCGCTCTCCATGCTCACGGGCCTTACCGCGGGTGCGCTGGTTTCGGCGATGGAGCAATATCGTCCACCGACGGTCGCCGAAATGGCATCGAATGCCTGGCTGGGTGGGGGGGCGTCGGCTGGCATCGTCACGCATCTCAAGGCGGCGCTAGATGTTTGGCGCTGGGCCGGGCGGTTGAGCGGCGGCGAGCCTGATCTTGTCGGTTCGGTGGCGTTGGAGCCGGTGCAGATGGCGCTCAGCTATCAGCGCTGAATTAAGAAGCGTTCGTCATTCGAGTAGCGGCACGGCTTAGAAGCCGCTTCATGGATGTACGGCGGTCCGACCAGACTTGATCGACGAGGCGGGCGACTTCGGCGTCCAGTTTCTCGCCCCCGGACTTGATCCAACGCTCGGCGTGATCGGCCGCATCGGGATTTCGGCGCAGCTCGTCTACATCCGCAGCCGTAACCATCGCCATGCCTCCAAAGCTTGGGGCTGCTTCATTGCGCAAGCGTTCTTCTACGCGCATGCGGTCGCGATCGGAGTTGAGCGCGTCAGCGAGAGTTGCGATCAGAAGTCCATTGCGGTGGAGGCGATTTGAGATGGACGCCCAGGTCTTTGCTTCAGTGGCTTTCCAGGCTTGCGTCGAAGTGGTGCACCAGATCGCGATGTTGGCCTGAAGGCAGCAATCGAGGTTCACCTTGTCGAGGCGGATGTCGCCCGAGCCCAAGCCGGGGGTGTCGATCAGCTCGAAGAGTTTCAGCCGCTGGGCCGCAAGGCCAACATGCAGCATCCGCGCTCGGCCGCTCAAGACATCGCTCAGAGCCTTGCCGTCCAGGGGCTTGAGTATGCCATGCCGCAGTTCGACAGAGATCATGGGTTCAGGGCTGTGGTAGACGTGAATTGGAATGCGGGTGTTCGCATGGATGCTGGTCGGCAGGACGTCGGCGCCGATCAACGCATTTGCGAGGGTGGTCTTGCCGGAGTTGAACTCTCCCAACAGCACAATGCGTGGTGGGCGCAACAGTCGGGGAAGCAGGCGCCCGATGAGCCGGGAAAGGCTGCGCGCGGGGGCGGATGTGATGGCAATCGGCTCAAGGCGCTGGCGGGTGGCCAGTAGCTCCTCGGCGATCTCACGGATCAAGCCATTGCTCATTGTACGGGTAGCCCGAATTAAAGTGCTTCAGGCTCATCCATTTCATGCGGCGCGCTATTGCACAACAGTTGAGGGGGCAAACCATTGTCAACGGAGATGAGAAGTCTAGTAAATCCGTTCAGCATGGGTGCGTAGGGAACCGCTGGTCGGATCGTTGCGAGGACACGCCGGTCTCAGTCAAGTGTCGCTTTGCAATAGGTAACGAGCCGGCTCAGTTCTTCGACCAGTTCGTGGGCAGCGCGGTGCCGAGCGACAGCCTGCGCGAGGTAGGCCTCCGTCTGCGGATCGGTTGCGTACGGCTGACCGCTGGCCTGCTGTTGAAGCAGCCTGTCGTAGTCGGCAACGACCTGGGTCTTGCGGGCCTGGATGGCGGTGAGCATGCCCGTCGAAACCGCGTGGGCTTGCTGGAGGGTTGCTGAAATGCGAGCGCTCAACTCGCTGTGGGCCTTGCGCGCCAGCTCATCTGTAGCGGGCAGGAAATCGTCGAGAATAAGCTGCTTGAGCTGGCCGGCGCGGGCGGTGGGATCGGGACGGGCCGCAAACCACATCCGCCACCAGGGTATATCGAGATCGAGGACTGCGGTCTCAGAAAGCGGGGCGACGGATGGGTAGGTGTGTACGCGCTGTCCGTAGTCGGCCCGGATCTGAATCCCGGAGCCCGGGACGATCGCGTCGACGATCGTGCGAAGCTGAGGGTAAAGGACGTGCTCGATCTCGATAATGCGGCTTTCGGTCGATTGGTATGATTCCACGAAATGGCGCTCGAGCTCAGCGCGAAGGCGAGCCAGATCGGCTGCCCATTCGCCGTTGTGCTCGCGGCGCCTGATGGCGACCATCATGCGGGAGCATTCGTCGGCGGCAACGCGCTCGACGATGTCGACGAGGTCCCGTCTGAGTTTGGTGATGTCGGTCGAGAGAATGTCGGAAAGCTGGCGTTCGATGAGGGCGAACGACTGCTGGATCTGGGCGATGGGCGCATCCAGGTTTGCGAGGGCTGCGCGTTCCTGCCGGATGCGATCGGAGGCCGCCCGCGTTTCGGCTTTCCGGCTTTGGGCCAGGCCGTTGGCAGACTGTACGTCGACCTTGGCGGAGGCCTCGGTCGAGCGGGCAAGTTCCAGGAAGCAGGCGGCGAGTCGCCGCAACACGACTGCCGCAGAGCCCTTGGCCATCATCGCGCCCATGGTGGCGCTGACGGCCGGCAATCCTGAGGCCGTCTGAAGGGCGCGAGCCATTTTGGTTCGGTATTCCGACGACATGAGGCCGGCGGGCGAATCCGGCGGTGAGGGCAGACCGCATTCCTTCAAGTAGGCGAGAGAACTCGGCGGCAGCATGCGTGTGACATCGCGGCCAGAAGCGACAAGGCTCAAGCCGCCCCACCATGCACTGCCTGCGATGACCTCGATGTCGAGGGCAGGGAATTCCCTGTCGAGTCGGCTCTTTACGCCTGCGCGGATGGCTGCGGCTTCGGTCAACGGATTGCGGAGCTGATCGATCCGGTTGATGAAGACAATGATGCGGTCCTTATGCAGTCCATTGAGAATGCGCAGCAACGATATGTCGGTCGCGGAGAGCGGTTGGAGGGCCGAGATCACGAACAGGAACACGTCCGCGTTCTCCAGGCTCCGGCGCGTTATTTCGTCCCGCACGAGGAAGGGATCGTTGGTGCCGGGGGTGTCGACCAGCGTGACCGGGAATGCAAACGGGCCACCCGTAAGGAAGAGGTCGGCGGAGCGTGTCACGTCCGAGTAGTTCTGCTGGCCGTTTTGCGGATTGGCCTCGAAGTTCGAGCCGGCACTCACATATGCGTCGAGCACCTCGGGCGTAATCGCTTCGAACCGATGGGCCTCGCCCAGAAGCTGATCGAGCCTGGGGCCCAGCCGCTTTTCAACACGCTGCCGCATCATATCGAGCTGGGCCCGCAGCAATTCCGGCTCGAACCCCGGAACAAGGCGCTCGGTCAGCTCGCGAAGGCGGCCGCCGCCATCGGCGAGGCGTTGCCATTCCTCGCGCGTGAACATCTGGAATACGGCTGCATGCTGAGGCGGCGGGCGGTCGTTGCGAAAGTGGAGAGAAGTGACGACGGCGGTCCACGGATTGACGTCGGTGGGCAAGAACTCGGGGCGCTGGGTCAAGGCGTTGAGGAAGCTGCTCTTGCCGGCCTTGATCTGGCCGACTGCTGCTATCCGGCAAGTCTGTTCCTGCAAGACGCGGCGAGCGCGGGCGACGAGCGGGACAGCGTGTGAATCAAGATGGGGTTCGAGGCGTGCTGCGAGCGCGGAGAGGCGCAAGCGTATCTCTTCCAGGGGCGTTCCGATCTGCCCTTGATTGCGCACAGCCTCCGGTGCGACGGAGAGCCGGAGACTAGGGCCCGGCGGCATTGGCTTCTCCTCAATTCCCATGTGCAGCAGGTCCGATACGCATACTCTTCTGAATGGCAACCAGCGATGAGACGATCACGAGATCCGAGCCACTGCTATCGCAACGTTGCGGTTCCAGGTAAACATGTAGTTAAGCCGCAGCCTGCAACCGTCAGGTGCCGCTCGTCAGCACAGCCCAAGGCGTCGCGTTCTGCTTCCCGAGAACTTGCTCCCCTACTATCATGGGCGGCGTTTTCGTCAGCCCGGCTCATGATCGCAGCCACATATGTCGTTTCAGACCGATGCCAGCGTGCACCTGATTTCCTGCGCCATCAGTGGCATTGTCGGCCTGCAACCCGAACTATTAGGGCGAGAATGATGGCAACAATTGGTGCAGCTTCAAGCTTGGCAGATGCGGCAGTCGGGAAGATGCAGGTGGAATAGTCGTTCGCCATGTTCCTGGCCGCCTAGTTCATGCCCGACGTTGTGGGACTACCACGATTGGGCCTATTGTCTTTTTCAGAGCGGAGCGACAGCCGCGATTGGGGCACAGGAGGCGCGGGGAGGACACATGTCCAGGAGACGAGGGGCGCGCGCATTGGTGCTCTGTGCGGTGGCGGCACTTCTATGGTGTGCGGTTGCCGAGCGGGTGCTGGCGCAACAGGAGATGGCGTACCCGCGCCAGACCGTGCGGCTTGTCGTGGGGTTCGCGGCCGGCGGCGGCAACGATTTGCAAGCCCGGCTGATGGCGCAGAAGTTGAGCGAGCGGTTCGGCCAGCCCGTGATCGTCGAAAACAAGGCGGGAGCCGGTGGAAACATCGCTGCCGAATTCGTTGCGCGGGCTGCGCCTGACGGATACACGCTGCTCGTCACGCCGATGGCCACGATGCTGATCAACCCGGCGGTCTATTCCAAGCTGCCGTACGACCCGATCGAGAGTTTCACCGCGATCGTGCAACTGTCATCGTTCGCCTTGTTCCAGGCGGTCGATGCGACGCATCCCGCCAAGTCGGTGCAGGAACTCGTCACATGGGCGAAGGCCAATCCGGGCAAGTCCAACTACG
>CANJPN010000524.1 GCA_947475855.1 Bradyrhizobiaceae bacterium | reverse complement strand
GACAACAGGAAGCTAGATCCGCGGTTCTGCCAGACGATGCCGAGATCGGGCAGCACACAGCCTGAGCCGAATTCGAAATAGATGCTCTGGATGAAACTCGCCGAAACGCCGTTGCCGTCGATTGCCCCCATCCACACCGTATCGCCCTTGTCGACCGGCGCCGGCCAAGGCAGCGCCTCCCGCGGATCGATGCGCTTGGCGAGCTTGTCCAGCTTTGCCTTCGTGAGATAGTCGAGCGGATCTTGCGTCATCGCGGCCGGGTCGCCGACGATTGCATCACGCACGAGGAACGCCTGCTTCGTCGCTTCGATGATGCCGTGGATGTGCTCGAAGCTTTCCGCTTCCTTTACCTTCAGCCGGTCGAACAACGCCAGGATCATCAGCGACGCGAGGCCCTGCGTCGGCGGCGGGAAGTTGAACAGCGTCGCCCCCCGAACCGGCACTGACAGCGCCTCGGGCGCTCCCGCACGATGCCGAGCGAGGTCGTCCGCCCCAACGGGCGAGCCGCACGCCGCGAGATTGGCAGCGATCGTCTTGGCCAGCTTGCCGCGATAGAAATCCTCCGTCCCCACCTTGCCGAGCTTCTTCAGCGTCGCACCCAGCGCCGCCAGCTTTATCACCTGCCCCTCGCGCGGCACCTTGCCACCGAGCAGGAACGTCGCGGCGAAATTCGGCGCATCTTTCAGCTCGGCGAGCTTGGTGCGCGTCAACTCCTCCTGCGAACCCGTCACCGCGAAACCGTTCTCGGCGTGCCACACGGCATCCTCGACCAGCCGCGAGAGGGGCAGCTTGCCGCCGAACCGCTTGGAATGTTCGAGCGCGGCGCCCCAGCCCGAGATCGTCGCCGCCACGGTGTTCGCAGCCAGCGGTCCGCGCCAAGGAATGCTCTTGTGCCCAGCCGCCGCGTAGAGCTCCGGCGAAGCCTTCGCCGCCGCCGCCCCGCACGCCTCGACCGCATGAGGATCTTTGCCCAGCGCTGCCACCAGCCAGAAGCCGTCGCCGCCGATGCTCGTCATGTGCGGATAGACGACGGCGAGCGCTGCCGCCATCGCCACCGTAGCTTCGATCGCATTGCCGCCTTCGCGCAGCACGCGCAGTCCAGCCTCGCTGGCGAGATGATGCGGCGACGTGACCATGCCGCGACGGGCGCGAGGTGTATTGAGCACGCAAAAGCTCCGAAATGCGAGAGATTGAGACCCGCCGCCCGAACAGACCGAACAGCTATGAACTCCCGCACTCTACCCGATGCGCAGCGATGCGCGAACACGACTTCCCAGCAGCAGCGCTGCCAACATCACGGACAACACTACTTTACGATCCCAGCGTTCTGCCCGACCTTCCGCCAGATGTCCGCCTCATCCTTGATGCGCTTGGACATCACGTCAGGGCCACCGCCAACCGGGCTGAACATGATATTGTCGAGACGCTTCACGAACTCGGCGTCCTTCAGGTAAGCGCCAACCTCCGCATTGAGCTTCTCGACGACCGCCTTTGGCATGCCCGAAGGCCCCGCGAGGGCTGCCCAGAATGTCCCGATGAATTCAGGATACCCCGCCTCCTTGGACGTCGGCACCCCGGCCATCTGCGCCCAGCGCCGGTCGTGAAGGATCATCAACACGTTGATCGTCTTCGCCTGAAATTGCGGCACAGCGCTGCTGCCGACATCGAAGAACACCTGAACCTGACCGCCGACGAGATCGTTCATCGCAGGCGCGCTGCCGCGATAGGGCACGTGCGCCATGTTGATCTTCGCCACCTGATTGAACCACTCCCCCAGCAGATGCGTGGTCGAAGTCTGGCCGACCGAAGCGTAAGAATAGGGCTCCTTCTTCGCACTTGCGATCACGTCCGCTGGCGTCTTGGTAGCACTCTGCAAACTCGCCGCCATGATCATCGGCGACTCCGCCACCATCGTGATCGGCTGAAATTGCTCCGAAGTGTAGCCGGCATTGGGGTTGAAGATCGGCGCCAGCGCAAACGGCGTGTTGGTGCCGAGCAGCAGCGTGTAACCATCCGGGTCCGATTTGATCACGGCCTGGGCGCCGATTGTTGTTCCCCCACCAGCCCGATTATCGATCAGGAATGGTTGCCCGAGAACTTTGGTAAGATGCTCCACCAGGGGTCGCGCCAGAACGTCCGTCGGCCCGCCCGGCGGAAACGGCACGATGACTTTGACAGGTCGGTTCGGCCAGCCCTGCGCAAACGCAGGTAACGCGCCGGCCAGAGCAAACCCCAGCGTCGCCACCGCAGCACCTAGTGCACCAATCCGCATCTGCGCTCTCCCCGATATCGAATTCGCAGCGAGTTTCCGCCGTCTTGGAAACCAGTCTTGCAGATGAAGGCCCAGCCGAAAAGGGGGAGCGCGCTCGGCCAGAAGATAGCCGCAACAGCAAAGGCCTTTTAATTGGAAATTCCGTGACGGATCGATTGCCCCATAGCCTGGCCCATAGCCTTGAAGACGCCGAAGCATTCGTGCCAACTCACGGCCGAACCGAAGATCCTGCATAGATTGAGGCGCCGATGCACATGCGATTTTGGACGTTGTTCCTGATGGCGTGGCTGACATTCCAGCCCACCGAAAGCATGGCCACCGGCGAGCCACCGCGCCCCGCGCTTTCCGGTCCGAGGCTCGCTCAGTCGGTCGAGCGACCACGCGAGTTTTTCGTCGGCGAATGGTCTACCCGCAACGTCGAGTTCGGACGCGACGTCGAGATTTTCTGGACACTCTTCGCAGACGGCCGCCTCGCCTACCGTTTCGTTGTCGACGGCGTATCGAGCGAAGGCTCGCGCGGCACCTGGACTGTCGAAGGCAACCGGCTCGAAGAACGCTGGATCATAGCCGACGGCCGAACCGAAACGGGCACCGGCATGATCGAGTGGATCGACGACAACACCTTGCGCGTCACCATCGTCGACAACGGCAACCCGGACTACGAGCGGAATGTGCGCATCTATCGCCGCCGGGGCCCGCCGCAGGTTTCATCCTCTTTCAACAACGATGACTGACGTGCTCTCACGTGGCTGACGTCTGGCAAGACCGGGCGAAGCCTCCCATCTCCCCTCGCGGAGGCGCCCTTAGAGGCGCCATTACCAGAAGAGATGAACTTCCTTGAAGCGTATCAAGCCGAACAGAAAGGCCGCCTGCGAGTTTCCTCGCAAGCGGCCTTTGCAGATCAGTCAGAAGTGACGGTGCCGTACCGATTCAGTTCGGCGCGGCGCCGTCCAGCCGGGCTTACATCATGCCGCCCATGCCGCCCATGCCGCCGCCGTGGTCGTGGCCGGCATGTGCATCCTTCTTCTTCGGAGCTTCGGCAACGCCGACTTCCGTGGTGATCATCAGGCCCGCGATCGAGGCGGCGTCCTGCAGCGCGGTGCGAACCACCTTCGCCGGATCGATGATGCCCTTCTCGATCATGTCGCCGTACTCGTCCTTCTGGGCGTCGTAGCCGAAGGAAGCGCCGCGAGCTTCGAGAACCTTGCCGACCACGATCGAGCCTTCGACGCCGGCGTTCTCGGCGATCTGGCGGATCGGCGACTGCAGGGCCTTGCGCACGATCTGGATGCCGGCGTCCTGGTCCTCGTTCTCACCCTTGACGGTGATCGCCATGGATGCCTTCAGCAGCATCACGCCGCCGCCCGGAACCACGCCTTCTTCGACCGCAGCGCGGGTAGCGTTCAGCGCGTCGTCGACGCGATCCTTGCGCTCCTTCACTTCGACTTCGGTAGCGCCGCCGACCTTGATCACCGCAACACCGCCGGCGAGCTTGGCCAGACGCTCCTGCAGCTTCTCACGGTCGTAGTCCGAGGTGGTCTCTTCGATCTGCGCCTTGATCTGGTTGACGCGGGCTTCGATGTCCTTCTTCTTGCCCGAGCCGTCGACGATCGTGGTGTTCTCCTTCTCGACCGTGATCCGCTTGGCGCGGCCCAGCATGCCGAGCTCGACGTTCTCGAGCTTGATGCCGAGGTCCTCGGAGATCACCTGGCCGTTCGTCAGAACGGCGATGTCCTCGAGCATAGCCTTACGGCGGTCGCCGAAGCCCGGAGCCTTGACGGCGCACACCTTGAGGCCGCCGCGGAGGCGGTTGACGACGAGCGTGGCCAGGGCCTCGCCCTCGACGTCCTCGGAGATGATCAGCAGCGGCTTGCCGGTCTGGACGACAGCTTCGAGCACCGGCAGCATGGCCTGCAGGCCGGTCAGCTTCTTCTCGTGGATGAGGATGTAGGGGTCCTCGAGCTCAGCGAGCATCTTGTCGGCGTTGGTGATGAAGTACGGCGAGAGATAGCCGCGATCGAACTGCATGCCCTCGACGACGTTCAGCTCGGTCTCCAGGCTCTTCGCCTCTTCGACGGTGATGACGCCCTCGTTGCCGACCTTCTGCATGGCCTCGGCAATCATCTTGCCGATATCCTTCTCGCCGTTGGCCGAGATGGTGCCGACCTGAGCGATTTCCTCGGAATTCTTGACCTTCTTGGCCTTCTTACCGATCTCTTCGATGACCTGGGCGACTGCCTTGTCGATGCCGCGCTTGAGGTCCATCGGGTTCATGCCGGCGGCAACCGCCTTCAGGCCCTCGCGGACGATCGACTGCGTGAGAACGGTCGCCGTCGTGGTGCCGTCACCGGCCACATCGTTGGTCTTCGAGGCCACT
>CANJPN010000523.1 GCA_947475855.1 Bradyrhizobiaceae bacterium | reverse complement strand
TCGATCAGTTGCAGGACGGTGGGCGCCTCGCGGCTGTCGTGGGCACGGGCGGCATCGGACAGGTGATGCAATGGCGGCGCATCGGATCGACATTTGCTTCGCGCTGCGTCGCTGAAGCCGGCGCGCCCCCGCTGCCGGGTTTCGAACGCGTTCCGGGCTTTGCCTTCTAGAGCAGGAACCGATCATTCGCGATCGCCGGGGCGATCGAATGATCGGATGAACCTGCTCTAATCCATGGAATTTTGAGCCTCTATATCCGATCAGCTAATCGCGAAGGCGATTCCGTCTGCTCGGATGATGCCCTAGACCGCAGCCTCGACTACTGAAATTGACAGCTCATACCCGCTATCGGCGTCGACACCCCGGGCCGCGAATTACGCTGCGTGCCTCCTTTCCGGATGACGCTGTCTCTCAACCCGCTGCGCCTTGCCGAATTCACCCATGCAAAATTTACTTTTTGCAGGTGATTGAGCCTTTGCGGTTGCTGCCAGCTCCCTGCGAATCGGTGTAGCCCCCTCAAAGGTCAAATTACGGCACCTCAATTTGGTGCCCCGCGTCTTGTGTTTCGCGTTCGTGTTTCAACGACTGGCGATGCCTCAGGGGGCGTGATGATTTTTGAGCCAACACGTGGCGGATGGCGTTCATATCGTCGCAATCCGGCGTTGGCGGTGTCAGCCGCTGCTTTAATGCTAGCGACCGGTGTCTTGGATGGACCTGTTGCCCATGCTCAATCGCTTCAGCAAGCACTGACGCAAGCTTACCGCACCAACCCGCAGCTCGACGCCGCGCGAGCGACTTTGCGTGCGACCGACGAGGAAGTGGCGCGGGCGAATTCAGGTTATCGGCCAGTCGTCAGCGGCAACGCGACATCAAGCTGGACCCGCACCGACAGCCAACCCGTCACGGCTGCTACTGCCGGTGAACTCCACCCACGCAATTTCGGCGTCACCATTTCGCAGCCTTTGTTTCGTGGATTCTCGACGCTGAGCCAGGTTCGCATAGCCGAAGCCAACGTCCGGGCGGGTCGTGAAACGCTGCGTAGCGTCGAACAGACAGTGCTACTTCTAGCTGCAACCGCCTATCTCGATGTCGTCCGTGATCAAGCGATCGTCCGCTTGCGCGAGAACAACGTCCGTGTGTTGAGCAATCAGCTCAAGGCGACACAGGATCAGTTCGCAGTGGGCGAAGTAACGAGAACCGACGTTGCTCAAGCCGAGGCACGCAGAGCGGCATCTGTCGCGGAACTCGAAGTTGCTCGCGGAAACCTCAGGAACAATCAGGCTGTCTACGAGCGTGTCGTCGGAAGCCCCCCCAATCGGCTGAGCGATACACCGGAGCCTACGCGCCTATTACCGAAGTCTCTTCCCGATGCACAAGGCATCGCGCAGAGGGAGAACCCGTTCATCGTGAATGCGCTCTACCTGGAGCAGGCTGCGCGCTATACGGTGGACCAGATTCGAGGCGAGTTGCTCCCCCAAGTCACACTCAATGCCAGCTATACGCGGGCTTACGATACGTCACGCACGATCGACCAGTCCGATGCGCGGACCATCGGAACGACGATGACGGTGCCGATCTACTCGAACGGCAGCATCGAAGCTCGGGTACGCCAAGCCAAACATACGCACGTGAGCCGTATTCAGACGATCGAGCAGGTCCGAACGGAACAGATCGCTCTCGTCGTTGGAGCCTGGGCGCGCTATCAAGCGGCGAAGGCTCAGGGCCAGTCGACAGCAGCGCAGGTTCGGGCCAACCAAACTGCTCTGACCGGTGTTCGCGAGGAGTACCGCGTGGGTCAGCGGACTCTCCTCGATGTCCTCAACGCCGAGCAGGAGTTCCTCAATGCCCAGGTTGCTGAAGTAACCGCGCGGCATGATGCGGCCGTTCAAGCCTACACTCTTCTGCAAACTGTCGGTCGCCTGTCTGCTGCCGAGATGGCGCTCGGCGCAGAAGTCTACGATGCCGAGATCCACTATTTCGAAATACGAAGGAAGTGGTTCGGGCTCGCCATTACGCATGCCGATGGACGCCGTGAGCATGTGGATAGCTCGTGGGAAACCGTTACACATCGCCCTGTGAAATGACGGAATTCGACGGCGAGCCTCGTTTTTGAGAAGCGACAAAGCGGCCTCCCCGGGCCGCCTTTTTCATTTTCTGGCACCGTAAAGTCGAACTCTGAACAGCCGTATCTATTTGGCCACACGCGATTGCGGCCGCTTGTGGAAAACGGTTAAGCTGGAAGTGGCGGTGGGCGCGTTGAAAAATACGCGCTGGTTTTCGGTTCTGCCGTGAACCGTACAGAGGGCGTGCTGCGTTTCGGCACGGCGATGCGATGTGTCCGAGTAAATTGGCTTGCGGCCACCCCGGCGGGGATTGGCCTAGAGCGAGGCGTCAATCGTCTCTTGTGGCGTTGTTGGGGCTGATTGGGCTGTCGGTTGGGGCGATTGGCGTTACCCCTGCGCCACTTGCGGCGCAGACCCTTCAGCAGGCGCTGACACAGACCTATCGGACCAATCCTCAACTCGACGCAGCGCGCGCGACCCTTCGCGCGACCGACGAGGACGTAGCCCGGGCGATCTCGGGCTATCGTCCCACAGTCAACGGCAACGCGCTGTCGACCTGGACCCGCACGGACATCCACCCAACATCCGCGCAAAGCGGGTTCGTCCATCCGCGGCAGTACGGCTTGACGCTGAGCCAGCCGCTGTTCCGCGGTCTCCAGACGCTCAACCAGGTGCGCTCAGCCGAAGCGTCTGTCAGGGCCGGCCGGGAAACGCTGCGCAGCACAGAGCAGACAGTGCTTCTGCTTGCGGCGACGGCTTATGTGGACGCAGTGCGGGACCAGGCCATTCTCAAGCTGCGCGAGAACAACGTGACTGTGTTGAGCAACCAGCTCAAGGCCACACAATTCCAGTTCCAGGTCGGTGAGGTCACCCGGACCGATGTCGCACAGGCTGAAGCCGGTCGTGCCGGCGCCATTGCCGACCTTGAGGTCGCGCGCGGCAACCTGCGCAATAGCCAAGCCATCTACGAGCGCGTCGTCGGCAGTCCACCGGGCACGCTGGCCGAGGTCAAGGAGCCTACACGGCTTTTACCCAAGTCACTGAAAGAAGCCGAGGAAATAGCGCAACGTGAGAATCCGCTGATCGTCAACGCGCTCTATCTCGAGCAGGCTGCCCGCTATACGGTCGAGCAGATCCGCGGCGAGTTGCTGCCGCAGGTCTCATTGAACGCCTCGTACACGCGCTCACTGGACCCGAGCCGGACTGTAGACGAGCAGGAGACACGCACGATCACGACGAACGTGACAGTGCCGATCTATTCGAACGGCAGTATCGAAGCGCGAGTCCGACAAGCCAAGCATACCCATGTCAGCCGGCTCCAGACGATCCATCAGGTTCGCGCCGAACAGCTCGCACTCGTCGTTGGCGCCTGGGCGCGTTACTCATCTGCCAAGGCGCAAGGTGTCTCGACAGCTCAGCAAGTGCGTGCAAACCAGACCGCATTGACGGGAGTGCGCGAGGAATACCGGGTCGGGCAACGCACGCTGCTCGACGTGCTCAACGCAGAGCAGGCGCTGCTCAATTCGCGGGTGCTGGAGGTTACGGCGAGCCGCGATGCTGTCGTCCAGTCGTTCACGCTGTTGCAGACGATCGGACGGCTGTCCGCGGCCGAGATGGCCCTTGGCGAAGAATTCTACGACGCGGAAGTCAACTATCTCGAAACGCGCCGGAAATGGTACGGCCTTTCCATCACCCACGCTGACGGCCGGCGCGAGAATGTCGGCGCGGACGCGGAACCGGTGGGGCGCCGCAACAAGTGAGCGGGTTTTGCCACCGCGGAAACTCTGAATTTCTGTCTTTGGGAGCAAGGCAGTAGTAGAGCAAGCCGCGGTCGAAGACTTGCGCGGCATGGCGGTCTGCGGCGGCCCGAGGCACACCCGCCAACAAGCGGCATTAACCAATCCCACGTTGCGGTGGGCTCAACGAACCTGTTAAATCGCGGGAGCGAGTAAGAGGCCGGGGCAAGTCTGGAATTTCGCCGGAATCCGGTATTACGGGGACGTGCTGCAACGATCGGCACGGAGGTGGCATGCAACCGAGTGAAAAGGCCGGCGAGCCCTCCATGGAGGACATCCTCGCGTCGATCAGGAAGATCATTGCGGACGATCCGAGTGCTCCTGGCGCGAACGGTAACGGCATGGCACCCGTGGCGCCATTCTCTGCGCCGACGGCCTCGCCCGCGCTTGCTACCGCTCAATCCGCACCGCGCGGGGGGGCCTCGCCCGGCGGACCATCACATACCGCCCAACTGCAGATGCCTCCACCCGCATCGAAGGTGGCGCCGTCCCATCCAACGATGTCTTCGCTCGAGCAAGAACTCGCAGACCTCCTGCGGGACCCGGTCGAGGTTCCGCCAGCGGCGCGCGCCGTTCCGGCCCCGGCAGCGCCACTTGCAGTCCCGTCACAAGGTTCCATACCCGCGGCAGGTCCGGCGAATAGCGCCCCTCAGGTCGCTGCGCCATCGAGCGGCTCGTCTTCAGGTCTCACGGCGTGGCTGCGCGGCAAGCCCAAGGCCGATCCTCCACCACCGCCCACGGAGCCGGAAATAACGCCGTTCCTGCCTCAGTCCGGGACGCCAAACGATGACGCGATTTC
>CANJPN010000522.1 GCA_947475855.1 Bradyrhizobiaceae bacterium | reverse complement strand
GTCGACAACGTATTCGCCACGCCGATGGGGCAAAAGCCGCTCGAGCATGGCGCCGACGTGGTCGTGTACTCCGCCACCAAGCACATCGACGGCCAGGGCCGCTGCCTCGGCGGTGTCGTCCTGTCGAGCAAGGACCTCATCAAGCGCTATTATCACGACTGGCTGCGCCAGACGGGCCCCGCCCTGTCGCCGTTCAACGCCTGGGTCCTGCTGAAAGGTCTCGAAACGCTGCCGGTGCGCGTCGCTCGGCAATGCGAATCCGCCGGCAAGATCGCCAAGCACTTGCAGGGCAGGAAGGGCATCAAGGAAGTCATGTATTGCGGCCTGCCGAGCCACCCGCAGGCCGACATCATCAAGCGGCAGATGACGAGCGGCGGACAGGTCGTTTGCTTCGTTCTCGACGGCGGCAAGGCCGACGCATTCCGGTTCCAGAACGCATTGCAAGTCGTAAAGATCTCCAACAACCTCGGCGACGCCAAGAGCATCGTCACGCATCCCGCGACGACGACGCATCAGCGCCTCAAACCCGAGGCCCGCGCCGAGCTCGGCATCGGCGACGGCATGCTGCGCCTCTCGGTCGGCCTCGAAGCCGTTGATGACCTCATTGAGGACCTCGACGGCGCGCTCGCCGCCGCTTTCCCGAAAGGTTGAGCGTTAGTCTTCTAGACGAACTAAGGCTCCAGAAATATTGACGGCGGCCGCATGCGTTCGCATTGTGGCGTAACATCTGCCGCCGTCATTGCCCAACGGTTCCCCATGTACGAAGCCATCACCCAAAAAATCCGCGTCCGTGTGACGACGGAATACGTGCCGGACCAGTCGGAGCCGGAGGAGGATTATTTTTTCTGGGCCTACAAGGTCGAGATCACCAACCTCGGCAAAGAGACGGTGCAGCTCAAGACGCGCCACTGGCGCATCACCGATGCCAACGGGCGTACCGAGGAAGTGCGCGGCCCTGGCGTCGTCGGAGACCAGCCGGTGCTCGAACCCGGCCAAAGCTACAACTACAGCTCCGGCTGCCCTTTGAAGACACCACAAGGCTTGATGGTCGGCAGCTACCAGATGGTCGGCGACAATGGCCGGACGATCGACGTCGCCATTCCCGCCTTCTCCCTCGACAGCCCGTTCAGCCGGCCCGTGCTGAATTGACCGGTGCTGAACTGCCAGTGCGAACTGACAGTGCGAACTGACGAACTGGCCACTTCCGATCAATTTCCTCACGTCATGGTCCGCGAAGGCGGACCATCCACGGCTCCGTGATTTTTGCGAAGCTCAGCTATAAGCAATCCCGAGACAGGAAGTCCTCCCGGCAGGTTTTCGTGTCGTGGATGGCCACCGCAGTTCAGCCCGGACACTGATCCGGGCCGGCCATGACGACGATATTCTAATGCATGCGTGATCGAGGCTCGATCGCGGCCCCGCCCTACGACTTACGAGCACCTTGGATCGCATCCCAGATCCGCTGCGGTGATGCCGGCATATCGAGATGACGGATACCGAGCGGCGCCAACGCATCCGCCACCGCGTTCATTGTCGCGCCCAACGCAGGCGTCGTGCCCCCCTCGCCGCCGGCGCGCACACCGAGCGGATTCGACGGCGCGGGCACCTCGCTCAAAGCCGTCGCATAGCGCGGCAATGTATCCGCGCGCGGCATCGCGTAGTCCATGAACGACGCCGATAGCAACTGCCCGCTCTCCGGGTCGTAATTCACGTCCTCCCACAGCGCCTGCCCGACGCCTTGTGCGATGCCGCCGTGCGTCTGCCCGTCGAGAACCATCGGATTGATCGCGCGGCCGACATCGTCCACCGCCGAATACCGCACCAGCTCCAGGGCGCCCGTGTCGGGATCGATCTCGACCTCGGCGACGGCAGCGCCATAGGGAAAGCCCGCCTGCAGAAACAATTGCTCGTGCTGCGCCGTCAGCGCACCCTTCAACTCAGCCGGCAGATCCGCACGCCCGAGACCCGCCTCGGCCGCCTCGAACAGGCTCATCTTCCGGTTGGTCCCTCGCGCAGTGAGAAGCCCCTCCGCGAAGTCGATGGACTCTGGCGCGGCATCGAGCACGATCGCTGCAATCCGCTTCGCGCGCTCGATCACCACGTCCGACGCCTTGCCCATCACGAACCCGGCCATCCGCATCGACCGGCCCGAATGCGAGCCGCCGCCGACCGGGATGATGTCAGTGTCCCGCTCGATGATGCGTATCTGCTCGAACGGTACGCCGAGCCATTCCGAAACGCATTGTGCGTACGTCGTCTCGTGCGCCTGCCCCGACGACAGTGTCCCCACCAGTACGTCGACGAAACCGTCCGGCCTCACGGTCACGCTCGACCACTCGCGCGGTGCCCCCATCGTGATCTCGATGTAGTTGCCGAGCCCGATCCCGCGCAGCATCCCGCGCTTCGCTGCTTCCGCTTTGCGCGCCGGAAACCCCGCCCAGTCCGACAACCTCAGCGCCTCGTTCATCGCCCGCTCGTATTCGCCGCTGTCGTAGGCGCAGCCGATCGGATTGCGATAGGGCAACTCGTCGGGTCGCACGAGATTGCGCCGCCGCAACTCGATCCGGTCGATTCCCATCTCGCGCGCAGACAGATCCATCAGCCGCTCGATCAGGTACATCGCCTCCGGCCGCCCGGCACTGCGATAGGGGATCGTCGGCGGCGTGTTGGTCAGCACGGTACGCCCCCGCACGTGCGCGGCCGGCGCGCGATAGAGGCCCGTGGCGATCGTCATGCCCTTGCGCAGCGGCACCATCGACGCAGCATACGAGCCGACGTTCGACAGCGTATCCACCCGCATCGCGAGAATGCGACCGTCCTTGTCCAGTGCCAACTCCGCCACCGACGCCTGATCGCGCCCTTGATGATCTGATAGAAATGACTCCGTGCGTTCCGCCGTCCACTTGACCGGCCGTCCCAGCTTCTTGGCAGCCCATACCGTCAACGGGAACTCGGGAAACAGCGAATTCCGTGTCCCGAAGTTGCCGCCGATATCGTCAGCCGTCACCCTCACCTTGTCGAGAGGCACGCCGAGAATAGCGGCGATCTCGCGCTTCTGGCGTACGATGCCGCCGCTGCCTGCGTGCAAAATGTAGCGGCCCGTCTCCTTCTCGAACCAACCGACACACGACCGCGGCTCCATCGGCACGCCCGTGATCCGCTGGATCTTCGTTTCAAGCCGCGTGATGTGCGCGGCCCGGGCGAAACCCGCTTCCGTCGCGGCAAAATCACCCATCTTCGCTTCGACGACGACATTCGAGCCGAGCCCCGGATAGAGCGGCGCGGCATCTGCCTTCACGGCAACGCGGGCATCGACCAGCGCAGGCAACGGTTCGTACTCGACCTCGATCGCCTCGGCTGCGTCCTTCGCCTCAGCCACCGTCTCAGCCACAACCATGGCAACGGCCTGCCCGACGAAGCGCACAACATCGTGTGGCAGGAGAGGACACACCGTGTCGGGGATAGGCCGGCCGTCGAAACTGACCAGCGCAGGCTCGGGACCGGGAGGGGTTCCGGGAGGCGGCGGCGGCACCTTATGATCGAGCGGCAACGGCCCGAGCTTGTCACTTGCAGCATCATGGCCGGTCAGCACCGCGAGTACGCCGGGCATCTTCTTCGCATCGGTTACGTCGATCGCAAGAATGCGAGCATGAGCATGCGGCGTCCGCAGCATGAGCGCGTAAGCCTGACCTGGCATGTTCACGTCGTCGCTGAAGCGCCCCTTGCCGGTAAGCAGGCGCAGATCCTCCTTCCGCGGAACGGGCTGTCCGATGCCGTTCTTCTTGCCCTGTTTCACGTCCGAACGCACCGCCGCCATGGTCTGCCCCTCATTACCGCTTAATTGTGCGACCCGATCACCCAACCGGCAGGGTCATCGACACATGCGCATCCTCGTTAACACCCTGCCATCTCATCCTGCAGGACCATTTTTGTCACCATCCTTGGGGCAACGCGCCAAACCGTCAATTGATGACACGCTTCCCTCTGATGCTGTGCGACACTCACCGGTCATTCATATCGAGCCAAACGTATGAAAGTTCAAATTCTGTCGGACCTGCATATCGACGTCGTCGGCGGCTTCGCTCCGACGCTCGCCCCAAACGTCGATGCCTTGATCGTCGCCGGTGATGTTCAGGAGGGTGCTGCGAAAGCCCTTGCATTCCTGCGTACCCACGTCCCCAGCCCGACACCGATCATCTTCGTCCTCGGCAATCATGAATTCTATGGTCACGCTGTCGTCGAGGAACGCGCAGCGGCCAACGCGGCAGCCGCCGTGCACGGCGTCCACGTTCTGAACGACGCAACCGTCGAACTCGATGGCGTGCGCTTCGTCGGCGCGACACTATGGACCGACTTCTGCCTGAACGGCGACGCGATGCAGGCATCCGACATGGCCTTCGCGCGAGATCAAATGAACGACTACAGCCGCATCAGTCTGCAGAAAAAGCCGTGGCAGCGCTTCACGCCCGCCAACTCCCTAGCAATCCATCGGGCTTCCCGGGCCTTCATTTGGCAAAAGCTGGAGCAGCGGTGCAACGGGCCGACCGTCGTCATCACGCACCATGCGCCGCACGCAAATAGCATCCACACACGGTTCGAGAGGTCGAGCATAAATCCAGCGTATGTCTCCGACCAGACGGCCATCATCGAACGCTTCATGCCCGCATT
>CANJPN010000521.1 GCA_947475855.1 Bradyrhizobiaceae bacterium | reverse complement strand
GCGATCGCGCCGGGGCTCGTGATGAGCGAGAACGTCGTCGCCAATCCGGCGTGGAAGGGCGCCGTCGTCGAAAACAATGTCGCTAGCCGCTGCATCAAGCGCGAGGCCGAGCCCGACGACATGATAGGCACGCTGGTTTTCCTGTGCTCGCCCGATAGCGACTTCATCACCGGCCAGACCATCGTGGTGGATGGCGGCTCGGTGATGCATTGAAGGCGATGTGTCCGACCTCCTGGTTCGATACGATGCGTCGCACACGTATCGTTGCGGGCGATACGGGCTTCCGCCCTATTGCACCTGCGCTTTAGGAAGGGAGAGCGTGGCGATGACGGGTAGGTGGTCGGAGCCGAGGTTGGGGCCGATCTCGATGGAAACAGTACGGATGTCCGGCGTCGAAAGGACGTGATCGATCAGCACCAGCGGCAGGGGAATGCGCAACTGGCCATCGGTCGGCCAGCTTCGCAGAAATGTAGCGTGGCGCCTGAGCCCCGAGACGGCCTGCAATCGTTGCATCTGGTAGGACCAGGGTGTCAGGTTGAAGTCACCTGCGAATATGGCCGGCTCTGCTAGCGTGCCGGCTCTCTGCAGCAGTTGGTCGATGTGGCGGACCTGTTTGTCCGGGGTGAATGGCCACGCGAGGTGCAGCCCATGAACCTTGAGTTTACCGAGGCGCGGATGATCGAAGCGCGCCCAGATCATTTCTGGTTCGCCGGTCGAGCGATAGACTTCCTTGGCCTCGAGCCAGGGATGGCGGGACAGCAGGAGCTGAGAGCAACCCTGGAAAACAGTGCAATGTCGGATGTGTGGATACGCACCGGCGAGCCGCGATTTCAGAGCTTCTGCGTGTTGGAGTGAAACTTCTTGCAAGAGCGCGATGTCGGGTCTGCGCGACAAGATGAAATCTGCCACATTGTCTACGGGCCGGGCACTCCAGGCCATGTTGAACGTGAGGACCATCATTTCGCGTTGAGATGCACCGGCCTGCGCCTGACCACGCAGCGTGCCAGCGGACGAAGCGAGAGGCAGTGCGAATAATGCCGCGTTGGCAAGCGCCAGCCCCGTTGCGAATCGCCAGCGGCGAGGGCCAGAAAGCTGCCACTACAGAAACACGAGCAGCACAGATCCGGCGAACAAGACGGGTCGGAAATGATTAATCGCGTCGAGCCAGGGGAAGACCGGCGCCATTGCCCCCAGCAGGGTCAGACCTATACCGACTATGATTGCGAGCCGCGTCAGCTTGGCGAGCCAGTCCATGCAACCTCCAGGAGACAGGACCGAGTCTCATGATGGCCGCCAGAGGCATTTCAATGGCGACGCAGAAGGTATGCCGCGTCAATGCGCGTGCGCGTCGTTCTTGTAGCTGGTGAGGTTGATGAACTCGAGCACGGTGCCGTCGGGGTCGCGGAAGTAGACGCGGGGACCGTTGACGACGCCGCCCTGGCGGTCCTCCTCGCCGATCAATTCCACGCCGTTCTTCTTCAATCGCTCGACGGCGGCGGCGAATTTGCCTTCCTCGATGGCGAAGGAATGATGCACGCCCTCCGAGTCGTGCAGGACGGGGTTCACCGGCCGCTCCTGCTTGACCAGGATCAGGCATACGCCGCCAGCATCGATGAACGACATGTGGCCCTTGGGCGTCGAGAACAGATGCTTGCAGCCGACCACATCGCAATAGAACGCGCGGCTTTTGGCGACGTCGGTCACGGGAATGCTGAAATGGGCAATGCCCTTGATATCCGACATCGGGGTCATTCTCCGTGCAGTGCGCGGTTGCGGTAGCTTTATGCTGCCCTTACGATGAAGTCATAAACGCAAAAGCGCAAGGGTGGACGCCGTGAGCATGATCGCGAGAATGGGAGCGTTCGTGCTGGGGCTTGCCGGTGTCGTCGCGGCGTTCGGCTCCTCGGGCGTCAGTGCGGAAACGGTCGAAGAATTCTACAAGGGCAAGACGATCACGGCGGTGGTGCCGTTTGCGCCGGGCGGCGGCTACGCGATCTACACGCAGATCGTGGCCAGGCACCTGCCGCGCTTCGTTCCAGGCAATCCTACGGTCGTGCCGCAGCACATGCCAGGGGCGGGGGGAATTCTCGCCAGCAATCACATATTCAACATAGCCAGGCGCGACGGCAGCGTGATGGCGATGGTGTCGGACAGCGTGGCGCTGGCTTCGGTGATCGATGCCGACAAGATCAAGTACAAGGTGAACGACTTCATCTGGATTGGCGCGATCGAGCGTGTGAACAACGTGATGGCGGTGCGCGCCGATACCGGCGTGAAGACGTTCGATGATCTCAAATCTCGCGAAATCGCGTTGGGGGCTTCGGGACCGGGATCGCCGACATCGCTGCTGCCCTCGTTGTTGCGCTGGTTGGCGCCGGTGAAGCTCAAGACGGTCGAGGGCTATCCGGGGATCAGCCAGATGTTCGCGGCGGTCGAGCGTGGCGAGGTCGCTGGCATGACGGTGAGCTGGACGATCTTCAAATCGCTCAAGCCGGAGTGGTTCCGCGACGGTACAATGGTTCCGATCGTGCAATTCGGAAGCGTGAAGGAAAAGGATCTGCCGGCGGTGCCGCTCGCCAACGAGATCGCGCAGACGCCCGAGCAGAAGGCCGTTTCGCGTTTCATGGCGTCGAACGTCGATGTCGGGCGCTCCTTCATCTTGCCGCCGCAGGTGCCCGCGGATCGCGTCGCTGCGTTGCGCGCGGCGTTCGACAAGATGGTCGCTGATGCGGCATTCAAGGAGGAGATCGCGAAGGCCGGCTTTGAACTCACGCCAGCGACCGGCGAACAGGTGCAGCAGGCCGTTGCGCTGGCAACGCGGATCGACGAAAAACTCGCGGAAACGATCCGTGGGATCGTCGCGGCTAAACAGTAGGGCGCAGCTCGATCAAGGGAGTGTGTAGCGTGCAAGGCTTTTTCTCCATCATCGCTCGTCTGACATTGGGTTGTTCAGCTGGATCAGCGCTGATGGCGTTGCCTGCGGCGGCCCAGGATTTTTATGCGGGAAAGACGATCAGTCTGGCGGTTGGTGCCGGTTCGGGCGGCGGCTATGATCTCTACGGGCGTGCGGTTGCGCGGCACATCCCGAAGTACATTCCCGGCAAGCCGAACGTGATCGTGCAGAACATGCCGGGTGCCGGCAGCATGAAGGCGGTCGAGTACATCTTCACGCACGCGCCCAAGGACGGTACGGCGATCGCGATCGTGTTTCCCGGTGCGCTGATCGAACCATTGATCGCTGGTCGCGAGAAGTTCCGGTTCGATCCGCCGAAGCTCGAGTACATAGGCAGCGCCAACAGCGGGGCGCGATTGTGCGTCACGTTTCACACGTCGAAGGTCAAGACGTTCGAAGATGCGCAGCGGATTCCATCGACAATGGGCGGGAGCGCGGTCGGCGATTCCACGACCGACTATGCCCTGATGCTGAATTCCCTGGCCGGCACGAAGTTCAAGGTGGTGCAGGGCTACAAGTCGACATCGGAAACACTTCTCGCGGTGGAGCGTGGCGAAGTCGACGGTTTGTGCGGGCTCGATGCCAGCTCGTTCCAGGCGCAGCGGCCACAATGGTATGGAACGAAGCTCGCCAACATGTTCCTGCAGGCGAGCCTGGAACCGAAGGAAGAGTTGACGAAGCTGGGCGTGCCGCCGGTCTGGAACTTCGTCAGCGGAGATGCGCGTTCGGCCGTCGAGCTGATCTTGTCGCAGCAGGAGTTTCATCGCCCGTTCATTGCGCCGCCGGGCACGGCTCCAGCGCAGCTCGCGCTTCTGCGTAAGGCGTTCGACGCGACGATGAAGGATGCGGAGTTCCTCGCGGAAGCCGAGAAGGCCAATCTCGACATCGCGCCCAAGTCGGCCGAGGTGGTCGCGAAGCTGATCGACAAGATGTACGCCTCGCCAGCGCATATCGTGCAGTTGGTGACGAAGGCGCTGCGGTCGCAGCCTTAGGTCGGGTTAGCAGCGCCCGCGCTGCGTAACCCGACGTCTTTGATAGCGAGCGGAAATATGTCGGGTTACGCTCGGCATTTGGCCTTTCGCTCTGCGGCAAGCCGCAACGCGACGCCGAGCTAACCCGACCTACGGGAGAACCCATGCCCAAGATCGTCACGAACATTGCGACGGCGGATGCGACGAGTATCACGGTTCGCGGGCGCGATCTCGTCAACGAGCTGATCGGCAAACATACCTACACGGAGATGATCTATTTCCTGACCGTGGGGCGGATGCCGAGTGCCGGCGAGACGCGCGTGCTCGATGCCTGCCTCGTGACGCTGATGGAGCACGGCTTCACGCCGGCCGCGCTCGTTTCGCGTCTGATGGCGGAGAGCGTGCCGGGTCAGATCCAGGTGTCGATCGCGGCGGGGCTGCTCGCGGTCGGCAGTGTGCATGCGGGTACGATGGAAGGATGCGCGGCGCTACTCCAAGCAGGGGTGGAAGCCGCCGACAAACAAGAATGGTGCCGGCGCGTGGTGGAGGATCATCGCGTGCGCAAGGAGTTCGTGCCGGGCTTCGGACATCGCCTGCACAAGCCCGACGATCCCCGGACCGTGCCGCTGCTGCGGGTGGCGAAGGAAACGGGCTTCGATAATCGGCAGGTCGCGCTGCTGCTGCAGTTGTCGCGCGAGATCGACGAGAGTGCGGGGCGGCACGTGACGATCAACGCCACGGGCGCCATCGCGGCGCTGCTGC
>CANJPN010000520.1 GCA_947475855.1 Bradyrhizobiaceae bacterium | reverse complement strand
TGTACGCCATCCCAAGGGATGAGCCACGTCAATCCTAGTCCGCGCTCGCGGGCATAGTATTCATTGGCTGCCATCGCCTCGCCGCGGATTTCGATGAGCCGCTGCATGTCACGCCTCACGCGCGCGCCGAATCCCCCCAATGTCGCGATGCCAACTGAAGGACGCGAGGCAAATCCGCCATTCATGCGGCTGATGCCGTAGTTTCCTGCGCCGAGAAATCCCTCCATCGTCTGCAACGTGATCAGCGCGAACAACCACTCGTCGGCCGCTGCGTGTCGCATGCGCGCGCCCTTGAGATCGTGGTTCTTCGAGGTGACGAGCATGTCGAGCGCGTCCGGCGTGTCTTCGCTGTCCTTCAGGGCATCTATTGTGCCTTCCGGTATTGACGGCTGCAGGAGCGCAGGCTTGGATAGATCGTCCACTACGAGGCACCAGGGCTCGTCATCGACAAAATGCGGCGTGAGACCGCGCAACAGCACGCGCCAGTCATCGGCGGTGTCCGGCGGCGTCGTACTCTTCGCCGCGACCAGAGCCAACGCGCCTACCTGCACGAGGAACGCATGCAGCGGCTGCTTCTGATGCGGTCGCAGTGCCGGAAACGATGAAATCCCATCGACCATCAGCAAAGCGTAGACTGCCGGCAGGCTTAGAATCGCCGTCTGCTCTTCCCGCGTTCGGCACCTTACGATCGGGGTGGTCAGCCAGTTCGAGCTATGTCGATCGATCGGCATTGCGATCCTCTCGGCTCAACCCCAAAGAGGAGTAGTAGAACCGAGTGGATTGAACATTGAAAGCGATGTTTCCTGCATTCTGCTTGATATCAACAGGCGTCGTGTCGGCCGTGATGTCGATCCCTCTCGCCCAGTGACCGGGAATCGATAACGCTTTGATCCGCTCGCCAAATGGTCCAATCAGTGACACCCCGAACTCAATTATTAAATCGCGCGTGCCCAAGCGCGTGGCCAAGTGCTCCTCGCCGTCGGGAAAGGCCAGCTCAGAAAACGGCTTCGACCACGGAATACATGCATGCGTGGCCACCTGCCGCTCGATATGCCGCCGGCCATCCGTCTTGGACGCCTCTTTCATCCAGCGGGCATCGTGCCGCGCTAGCGCCTCGGCCAGCGCCTCGATCGCCTCGGGATGGGTAGTACGCTCCACGAGCATGCGGTTCATCACCGGGATGCTCCATGCAGGATTGGTCTCGATCAGCCGTCGGGTGGCTTCCACCGCAACGAGATCGGCGTAGGGCCCATAATCGCCACCGAGACCATGATCGGCGCGAGCCAGATACCGCGAGATGTCGCCAGGGCAGAGCACCACTACGCGTGGCGTCTCGAAGCCCCGCGGACGATAGTCGCGGTCGTGCCGGTGGAGCCGACCAAGACGCTGCAAAAGCACGTCGGCGGGGCACAAGTCGGTGACCATCAGATCGGCATCAATGTCGAGGCTGATCTCCAGCGTCTGCGTACCGATCAAGATGAGGCCACCGGAAGGCCGATCACGTCCCATCGCCGCATTCACGGCTGCATCGAGCAGCGAGCGATCCTCGCGCGCGAAGCGACCGTGGTGCAACGTTGCGATGCCTTTGCAACGAAACAGCAATGGATCGTCCGATGGCGTCATAGCGAACAGCGCCTGGGCCGTGTTGACCGCATCCCGCTGCAGATTCCTCACTACAAGTACCTTCGCGCCCGCGCGTGCGGCGTCGAGTGCCCGCGTCGCAATCGCGGTCGGATCGCTGATCGCCTCATCCAGCAACAGCTCGATGGACCTCACTCGTCCGCCGCCCATATGCCCAACCGGGATTGGCACCATATCGGTCGAGATTGCCGGGTAATTCATCGATTCCGCATCGGCCAACGTGGGCACCACGCCTCGCGGCCCTCGCAGAAGGCGTGACCGCGCTGCCGCTCCGAGCGTGGCAGAAAGCAACAGCGCGTGGCCGCCGGCACCGGCGTGCAGCGTGAGCAGATTACAAAGCAGCGCTTCCATGTACGTATCGGAGGCATGCACTTCATCGACCACGAGCAGGTGGCGTAGCAGCGCGGCTGAGCGCATGTGTGCATGCTTGACCTGAACCGCACCGAGTAGCGCCTGATCGATGGTGCCCACCGCGATCGTGCCGGCCAGGAAGCGCTTGGGATGCTCGGCGGCCCAGCGCGCCTGCCGGGTCGCAGCGTCGGGCTCGTCGTCCCAAAGCACCTCGAACCCCGGCAATCGTTCCGCCGAGGCATCGTCTACCTTCGTATATCCCGGCACCGCCAGCACTACGTTGGGCTGCCTCTTGCCATTGAACAGACGCGCCACGGCAGCTTTCACACGCTCGAACATGGCTGTTGCGGCAACGCGCGTCGGAAGCGCGAAGTACAGACCGTCCACATCGCCCGCTGCGAATAGACGTGCAAACCTATAGAGCGCCGCCTCGGTTTTGCCGGAGCCCGTCTCGGATTCAAAGATCACGATGCGGCCCTCGCAGGTGCCGACAGCTTCCTGTGCCGGTCTCGCATCCCAATCCGAGATGCGACGGAACGTTGGCGGGGTCAGGAGCGCTTCCCGATGCGCCACAGGGTTGAGGCCCAGGACACGCAGGATCGTTGGCGCCTCTGTCCTTGCCCAGCCCATGCGGTCTGCACATCGACCGTCTGCGAATGGGAAGCTGCGTTGGTCCGAACCAATCCAGTCGGCGAGCATGGTGATGCCAGCGACCACATGCCAGAACTGCTCTCCGCTCGGCAGAAGTGGACCACCCGGTTCGAACGCCAAAGGAAACCAACGCATCATCGCATTTCCGAGGGCGGCGAGTTCGGCGACCGGAGCATCGTCCGGGCCCGGCCTCCAAAGGTGGCGCAATGGTTCGGGCGAGGTGAGCGAGACCGGTTTGCCGTGGTGAGCCAGCACTGTCGGCATGGCGTTCATTTGGCCGCCCCAGCTAGCAATCGCTGCAAGCGGCAGGGCTTCCGCCAACTGCCCCTGAAATTCTTCCGACATGCACAGCCAGACGGCCGGCTGGATGTGGCCTATCAGTGGCGCGTTCGCGCGCCAGCGATCGCGAAATCCTCGATTGGCCTTCCCGAGGTCATGCAGGAATACCAACGCTGTCAAACGCGCACTCTGCACAGGCGTAAGCTCGGCGGTGGCGGCTAACCCTGCCAGTCGTCGAGCTACGACGGGCACAGCAACGATCGCTTCAAACACGGCCGCTACGTCGGCAGAATGATCGACCAAGGAGTGCCACGATGTGACATCGCCGACATCATTTCGGGACAACTTGGCCCACAGAGGCGGCGCGGCTGCGAGCTGTTCGAACATCATGCTCGTGCCCTTGTCAAAGCCATTTATCTCTGCTCGACGAACACGTCGTCCCGCCAGGCGCCATTGCCGTCCACGCTGATTTTGATGTCATTCGCAGCCAGCACGCCGGTGAACTGCGAACCCTGGTCGGAGTTGAAGATCTCGCTGCAGCGTCATCGCGTAGAAGCGGGCCACGTTGCGGGCGGGATCGGTGCGGGTGAGATGGATCATTTGAAGAGCCCCACGAACTTGCGGCCGGAGATGCGTGTGTAGTGCGCCGTGTGCCTCGGGTTCTTGTGGCCCATGTAGTCCTGCATGGTGCGGAAATCGGTGCCGCGGTCGGCGAGGTAGTAGCCGCAGGAATGGCGCAGGGTGTGCGGATGGGCTGAGAGCTTGGCGCGGGTCGCGGCCTGCTTGACGATGTACTGCACGGCGTGGCGCGTGAGCTGATCGCCGCGCTCGCCGACGAATAGCCACGGGGTGTCGAATTTTCGGTCGCGCAGATAGGCGCGGATCATGCGCACCTCGTTGCCGGTCAGCGGCTGGTGCGTCGACTGTCCGCCCTTGACGCGTTCCACCCATACGCGCGCACCTTCGAGGTCGACCTGGTCGACACGCAGGCGGCAGGCCTCGATCGCCCGCAAGCCGTGCTGGAAGATCATGGTCAGGAGCAAGTGGTCGCGCGCGCCGTGGCGCCCGTCCTTGGCGGCGGCGAGCAGCGCCTTGACCTCGCCCTTGGTGAGAAAATCCTTCGGCCGGCGTGCCAGATCGTGCGCGTCCGGTCTCGGCTCGACGAAACTCTTACCCTTACGGCGGCTGGCGGGGGCTGTCATGGGTGCGCAGTTCCTGGGCAAATCAGCTACCCAAGCCTATCACTCTTTCCATTTGGGACAAAAAGGAAAGAGTTAGGTGCAATGCGGTTACTTGCTCAGCGCCGCGATCTGGCCATCGAACCAGGCGAGGTCTCTTGGCAGCGTGGCGTTGTCAGGCGAGCGTGCCTTTAGTCTCGCGATGATGCCCTGTCCTTGCCGGAATAAACCAACTGCGCTTTCGCGCGCGCCCTGTTGCGCCTCTGCCATCGCTACACGTCCATAGCTCAGCGCGAGATCGCGCTGCCAGCCGGCATTGCCGGGGTCGGCCTTGGCCAGACGGTCTCTGATGGCGAGCGAGGCCTGGTAGGAGGCCAGCGCCGCGGGCAGGTTGCCCTGATCCACCTGCACGTCGCCGACCTTTTCGTACGACAGGCTGAGATCGCGCTGCCAGCCGGCGTTGCCGGGGTCGGACTTGGCCAGCCGGTCTGCGATAGCGAGGCTGTCCTGGTAGGAGGCCAGCGCCGCGGGCAGGTTGCCTTGCGCCCTCTGCACGTTGCCGACCTTGTTGTACGACACGCTGAGATCGCGCTGCCAGCCGGCGTTGCCGGGGTCGGACTTGGCCAGCC
>CANJPN010000519.1 GCA_947475855.1 Bradyrhizobiaceae bacterium | reverse complement strand
TGAGGTCGCCCAACCGCTCGACAAGTGCCCGGAAATCCTGCGCTTTCATCGTGTCCATCCTGCCGCCAAATCACTGGTCAGCAAGGTCGCACAACATTCTGGCGGAACAGAGCCACCAACTTTGAAGCTAAACAGAACGCGTGGAGCGGAGCGCCGTCCGCACGTCGCCCACGTTTCGAATCGAGATCGAAGCGAAGTTGCCGCTTCGATCGAGCAGAATTGACTATGCATGTTTTGTGAAATCTCGGCAGCGTTTTGCCACCGAGAAGGTAGGTCACTGAACAACCGTCATTTTTTATTGCCGTGCAGTACGGGGTTTTTGCGGTGCGAAACACATTGCGGAACTCACTGAAATTGTGAGTTAAGTGGAATTAACCGTTTTTAATGTTGACATGAGCTGTTTTTGCACCAATTCTATCGCTCAGCTGCCGGACGTGTGTCCCGTATCGGTAGAAGTGGGCAGGAACATGAGTAGCGACAAACTGAGCGTTGCTGCGCGGGCCGCGGGGTTCGCCATGGCTTACGACGAGGCTCCCGCCGGTGTGGGGGCCAAGCCTTCGACCGGAGCGGTGCCGCCACCGCCGGTCCAGAAGCAAGAGCCGGCAACTGGCTCGACTGAGATGGTCGTCCGGAATATCGCACGGTCGGGCGCGGCTTTGGGGCTGAGCGGCTGGTCCTTCTGGAAAACGGCCTGAGAGGTCGCAGTTCGTTGCCACGAACGCCGGAGCGCGCTCCGTTGGCCGTGAGCTCCAGGCGCGCGTCGTCTATTGCTTTCCAATTCAAATGAGCGCGCCACGTCGCCGACGGTGGTTGCGCGTCTCGTCGATCCCCATTTCCGGTATCTCGGTCCCGTCGACATTTGGCTCCGTCGGTCACCTCTGCGTGGCGTACTCGTTCAGCAGCAGCGACCCGGCGTTCATCTGAACTCGAGGACGATTTCCGGCTTTGTGGTCATGCATTCAGGTGACAATCCGTCGTCCAAGTGAAGACGCGTCGTCCGCCGAGCACTGCTGTGGGTCGCAAGCTCATCAGGCCGTTTGTTGCCAAGTCGGGGACAGATTGTTCAACGCTCGTGCAGGCTGCTGCTAGGGGTTGGGATTGCCATGTGAAAGTCGGCATTCCCAGTAGTTCAGTCACAATACTTTGACCGGTTGGTAGGTCTACGCCCAATTGACGGCCATCATTCCCAGTGCATTGTACGCTGCCGTCGCGGAGGAGACCTGCAATCGCTGGCGATGCTGTCAGCACCTGCACGAACTCCGCCAATAGTCCTCTTGGGGAGAAAAACATGATTCGAATTTTGTCTGTCGCCGCCATCATGGCTGTCGGCGCTACGCTCGCATACGCCCAAGGGGCTGGTGGTGCGGCGGCGATTGCCGATCGCAAAGCCGCTATGAAGGCCGTGAGTGGTGCGAATAAGGGCCTTGTCGACATGGCGAAGGGCGATGTGCCGTTCGACGCGGCCAAGGCTGCCGCTGGTTTCAAGACCATCGAAGACAACCTTGCGAAGTCCAAGGGGTTGTTCGGCGACGACACCAAGACCGGCGATACGGCCGCTCTCCCCGCCGTGTGGGAGAAGAAGGCCGATTTTCAGGCCAAGATGGACAAGGCTATCGCCGATGCCAAGGCGGCGGGGCCAGCTTCCACCACCGAGGCTGCGTTCAAGGATCAGCACAAGAGCTTCGCGGCGAACTGCGGCGGGTGCCACAAGGACTATCGTGAGCCCCCGAAGAAGTAAGGTGGCATCGAATTCTTGAGAAAGGGCGCGCGGCCACAGCTTGCGCGCCCTTTCCATTTCTGAGGAGCTGGCCTCGTTCGGGCAAAGCGCTGTATGAGATTTGAAGTGGCAATTGTCGTGTGGCGCGTCGCTGCGGCAAACATTCGACGGAGAGATCGATGAGCCGGGGCATTCGTACGCTCGGTCTGGTAGGGCTTCTGCTGGCTATCGCCGGCGCTGCCGTGTTCTGGTGGCTGACGATCCCGTCCCTGCTGCCGGCGACCGTTCTTGTCGAGCGTAAGCCCGATCTCGACAACGGCCGTACGATGTTCAACATCGGTGGCTGCGCGTCGTGCCATGCGACTCCGGTGACTGACGCCAAGCCCGATGACCGGCTGAAGCTCGGTGGCGGCTTCGCAATGCACACGCCGTTCGGCACGTTCAAGGCACCAAACATTTCCAGCCACCCGACGGCCGGGATGGGCGGCTGGACCGAGATCGAGTTCGTCAACGCGATGCAGCGTGGCGTCGGGCGCAGTGGCGAGCACCTTTATCCCGCTTTCCCCTACACGTCCTATCAGCGGATGCGGCTCGATGACGTTCGGGACCTTTTCGCTTTCATGAAGACGTTGCCGGCGGTCGATCGGGCGTCCGAGCCGCATCAGTTGGGCTTCCCCTTCAACATCCGGCGGGGACTGGGGATGTGGAAGCTGCTGCATCTCGACGGCAAGCGCTTCGAGGCATCGTCGGCGCGGTCTGCTCAACTCAATCGCGGTGCTTATCTGGTCGAAGGACCGGGCCACTGCGCGGAGTGCCATTCGACGCGTGATCTGAGCGGCGGCATCGATCCAGCGCGCCGCTTCGCCGGTGGCCCTGATCCCGAGGGGAAGGGGTTCGTGCCCAACATCACGCCGCATGCCGACGGGCTGGCGAAGTGGTCAGACAGGGATATTGCATATCTTCTGGAGACTGGGCTGACGCCGGACGGCGATGGCGTCGGAAGCAGCATGGCGGAAGTGGCGATCAACACGGGGCTGATCAGCGCGCAGGACCGGTCAGCTATGGCTGCTTACCTGTTATCGCTGCCGCCCCGGGCAGGAAAGCGCCCGGCCAAGTGATGTCGGCGGCAATTAATTAGCGTTTCGCAGCGGTTCTCACGGGTTTGCTCGATTTTTCTAGGTGGGCAACGATCTCTGCCGTGGTCATGAGATCCGCGTACTTTTGTTCCATGTCGAACAGGTTCGCCTCATGCGGACCCAGCGCACGATCGCCGACGCCGTCCTTGACGACGATGGTGCGGAAATTCGAACTCATCGAATCGATTACGGTGGCGCGAACGCAGCCGGAAGTCGTGCACCCCGTGACCAGCAGAGTATCGATGCCATTCGAGGTCAGCCAGTTCGTGAAGTTCGTGCCGAAGAAGGCCGAAGGCTGCGTCTTCCGCAGGATGTACTCGCCGCGCTGCGGTTCGAGCTCCGGAACGACTTGGCTGAGCGGCGACGTTTCGGTCAGGTTCTTCAGGCTCGGTGCCTTGAGGCAGAAAACGCCGTGGTCGGAACCGTCGTCTGCATAGACGACGCGCGTATAAGCGACGGGGACGCCGTGCTTTCGGCAGGCTGCGAGAAGAATAGCCGTCTGTGCGATCGCTTCGGGGATGTTGCCGCCGCCGAACGCCGTGGGATCGTTGAAGCCGTTGACGAAGTCAACGATGACAAGCGCAGGCTTGTTTCCAAAGCCGGAGCGATTGCCGAAGCCCTGCTGCTTGTAGATATCGAGTTCGGACATGGTGCGCGCTCCGCATTGGGAGTTGGAAAAGAGGCGCCGCGCGAGCGACGCCTCCCAATCTAATCAGGCCGCCGGTTTCAGCTCCAGTAGGGGATGACGCTCTGCTCGACCACGTCCTCGTACTTCGGGTTTCCTTTGATGAGGCCGACGTTGCGCTGGAATTCGGTCATGCCGGCCACGAACTCGCGGCTTACCGTGGGGTCGTAATAGGGCAGATCGCGGCGGATGAGCTCGGCGATGAGGCCGGCTTCGTGCTCGGGGAAGAGCTTCTGGCCGACCTTCGTGGCCAGGGTCACGTCCGCTTTCAACGCCTTCTGCGTCTTGACGATCGCGCGGACCATGGCGGCGACCGCCTTCGGGTGGTCCTTGATCATCTTGTCGGACGTCATGATAGCGGCCATCGTGTAGTACTTGGCCTTCGGCGGGCCATCGCCCCGGCGTGCGTCGATGACCATGGTGCCCCAGCCGCCGGTGACCGCGACTTCCGCACCCATGCCGTTCGCCCAGAAGCCGTCGATCAGTCCAGCCTCGAGCGCCTTGGCAGCAGCCACGCCGAAGTTCTTGTTGGGGCCGAGGAACGCGCCGGGAACCGGACCGATCTTCACGCCGTCCTTCACCTCGTCGATGCCGCTCTCCTTCAGCAGTTGTTTGAGGCCGAGGTTGACGAGGGGGGCCGCGCCGACGGTCAGACCCTTGATCGCTGAAATGTCGCCCTTCTTGGCGCCGAGGCTCTTCTTGAGGATCAGGAACCAGTACATGTGCTGGGCCTGCGCGCAGATGACCTTGCCGCCCTGCCACTCGGGGAACGCGTGAGGAACCGAGTGGGCAGACCCGCCGACGAAGTGGACCTTCCCGTCGCGCAGTTCCTCGAGGGTCTTGTCTACGGGGGGGATCAGCTCGAGGCCGATATCGAGCCCCTCGTCCTTGCAGAACCCGAGTTCCACGGCGGCGGCCGCCGGAAAGTAAGAGTTCGAGATCATGTCGGGGATGGCGAGCGTCATACGCATGTCGGGTCTCCTGTTGCGGCGCAATGGTGCCGCAACCCAGAAGCAATGTCTACCGGCTGGGGGCTTGGCCTGGCGGCTTGGTATGAGGCGCTTCCGGTTGGGATCGTGTGCTCGTACGGTGCTCTCTCATGGAGCGGAAGCACATGAGTAAAAGTTGAGATAATTGCGATGTTTTATCTGAACTCGTTCGAAATATCCCTCAATTAGTCTCTGTAATCGGGCGAATTTA
>CANJPN010000518.1 GCA_947475855.1 Bradyrhizobiaceae bacterium | reverse complement strand
TATCGGTGGCCGTGGCCTGGGCGAGCGCGCCGGCCACATTGCAGAATAGTGCCAGCCCGAAGGACAACGCTCGCATGCGCCGCCCTCCGATGGCGTGAGGCAGAATCGGCATCTTCTCCCCTTTCGGATGGCTCGACGGAGCATCTCTCTAGGATGTTTTTCCGTTCGGTTGCACTTCCCATTTTGTTGAAACCGCCATCCAATTGCAACCGGGAATTCGAATATGCTAATATGATCGCATGCGCGGGTGGGATTGCACCAAATTCCGATCCAAGCCAGCTCACAAGTCGTGCTAACACGGCCGCGACCATCGAGGAGACGCAACAGATGCTCAATCCAGCCCCCCAATCGCGGCGCGACTTCATCGTAACAACGGCCCTCACCACGGCCGCCGTCGCCGCAGGCTCGACCACGGCCCTCGCCAAGCCCGAAGACGTTGCAGCCGAAATCAAGAAGCTGTTCGGCGATAAGCCGATCACCGCCGGTCGCATCAAGCTCGACTTGCCGACCATTGCCGAAAACGGTCTCGTCGTTCCGTTGAACTTCAAGGTCGAAAGTCCGATGACCGACAAGGACTACGTGAAAACCGTACACTTTTTCGCCGACGGTAATCCCAATCCCCAGGTCGCCAGCTTCAACTTCACGCCGATGACCCCTCGCGCCGAAGCCCAGATCCGCATTCGCCTCGCTCAGACGCAGAACATCGTCGCAGTCGCCGAAATGTCCGACGGCAAGCTGTTCACCGCCAAGCAGGAAGTGAAGGTCACCATCGGCGGCTGTGGCGGCTGAAACCGCCCGCGCCTCCACGAGCCCTTCACGCCACTACAGATCGCAAGGACGAATCCGATGTCCACTCCCACACCGCGTGTCCGCATGCCCGCCACCGCCAAAGCCGGCGAGGTGATCGAGGTCAAAACGCTGATCAGCCACGAAATGGAAACAGGCCAGCGCCGCGACGGTGCGGGCCAGATCGTGCCGCGCAAGATCATCAAGAAGTTCACCGCCACGTTCAACGGCAAGGAGATCTTCAGCGCCGACTGGGCCTCCGCCGTCTCGGCGAACCCCTACCAGGCGTTCTTCGTGAAGGTTCCCGAAACCGGCACGTTCGAGTTCTCCTGGCTCGACGACGACGGCTCCGTCTACAAGGCAACGCAGAAGGTCACGGTCTCCTGAGCGGTCGCTCCCCTGCGCATACCGGGCGAAGTTCGACAGCGTCTTGAAGTGCACGGCGCCGTCCGCCCACGCGCGCCGGCCGGTGGACGAGGCTAGGGAGCGACTGCATGATCACACGGCGCGACTTCCTCGCCGCGACAGCCGCAACCGGCGCCCTGCTCGCCGGCACCGGATCGAGCGTCCGCCACGCGGCGGCGCAGGGCCGGATCACTCAGGACCAGCTTCTCGCCTTCGAACCCCTCGGCAACGTCACGCTGGTGCATGTGACGGACATCCACGGCCAGCTCGTGCCGATGCATTTCCGGGAGCCGTCCGTCAACATCGGGGTCGGCGCAGCAAAAGGCAAAGTTCCGCATCTGACGGGCGAGGCCTTCAGCAAAGCCTTCGGGCTTATTCCGGGCTCCCCGGATGCTTTCGCCTTGACGTACGATGATTTCGCCACCCTCGCGAGAACCTATGGCCGGATGGGCGGCCTCGATCGTGTCGCCACCCTCGTCAAGGCAATCCGCGCTGAGGGCGGGGACCGCATGCTGCTCCTCGACGGCGGTGACACCTGGACCAACAGTTGGACTTCCCTCCAGACGAAGGGGCAGGACATGGTCGACGCCATGAACCTGCTCGCACCAGATGCGATGACGGGCCACTGGGAGTTCACCCTCGGCGAAGCTCGCGTCAAAGAGATCGTAGACAAGCTTGCCTTCCCGTTCCTGGCGCAAAACATCCGCGACAGCGAATTCGAGGACAAGGTCTTCGAAGCCTCGAAGATTTTCGAGAAGGGCGGCGTGAAGATCGCGGTCATCGGCCAGGCGCTGCCGTTCACGCCGATCGCGAACCCGCGCTGGATGATCCCGAAGTGGACGTTCGGCATACGGGAGCGTGAGTTGCGGGAAGAAGTGGAAGCCGTGCGCGCCAAGGGGGCCGACCTCGTCGTGCTGCTCTCGCACAACGGCTTCGACCTCGACGCGAAACTGGCGACCCAGGTCGCCGGCATCGACGTCATTCTAACCGGCCACACCCACGACGCCATCCCCGCCGTGACGAAGGTCGGCACAACGCTGCTCGTCGCATCGGGATCGAACGGGAAGTTCGTCTCGCGCCTCGATCTCGACGTGCAGGGAAAATCGATCAAGTCATACCGCTATCGCCTGATCCCCGTGTTCGCCGACGCGATCAAGCCCGACGCCGAAATGGCGGCGCACATTGCCAAGGTCCGCGCGCCTCATGAAAAGGAATTGCACCGCGTGCTCGGCCGCACCGACACGCTGCTCTACCGGCGCGGGAACTTCGACGGCACGCTCGACAACGTCATCTGCGACGCGATCCTGACCGAACGCGACGCGGAAATCGCACTGTCGCCCGGCATCCGATGGGGCACCAGCATTCTCCCCGGCGATCCCATCACCTTCGAGGACATCACCAACGGCACGGCGATGACCTATCCCGCGTGCTATCGCATGACCATGCGGGGTGACCGGCTCAAGGACGTGCTGGAGGACGTCGCCGACAACATCTTCCATCCCGACCCCTACTATCAGCAGGGCGGCGACATGGTTCGCACCGGAGGCCTCGGCTACACCATCGACGTGACGAAGCGCGCCGGCGGCCGCATTTCCGATCTCAAGATGTTGAAGACAGGCGCGGCGATCGAACCCGCCAAGGAATACGTCGTCGCCGGCTGGGCCAGCGTCAACCAGGGCACCGAAGGCCCGCCGATATGGGATGTCGTCGCCCGCCACATTGAATCCAAGAAGACCGTCAGCACCAAGGCCCTCGACAGCATCAAACTTATCGGAGCAGATTGAAGACCGGGCCCATAAGATCCACCTCCGTATTGGCGATACGCAATCTTGAAACAGCATCGGCCCGACACGACAACGCTATCGGAGAAACCCATGACCGGCATCGACCGCCGCGACGTCCTGACCGGCCTCGCCGTTGCAAGCGCTTTGACCGCCACCGCAGCGAAAGCCCAAGCTCAAAGCAACGCCCCCCAGCAGAGCCGCGCGCTGGACCTGAAGGCGCTGAAGAAAGACACGGACATCGCCTGCGTCTACCACTGCGACTTCGGCGACGCTTCGCGCGTCGGCCAGATGATCACCAACATCGACAATCACCTGTCGGTCTACGACTATGACCCGTTCAAGGCAAAGATCGTCGTCGTCGCTCACGGTGCCGGCATCAAGCCTTTCCTCGACAACCTCGAGGGCACACCTTGGGCCAAGGACGCGCCGGCCCCTGCATTGATCGAGCGGTTCCAGGGCCTCTCGAAAATGGGCGTCGAAGTGTACCTGTGCCAGATCACCTTCAAGCGGAACAAGATCGACACCGCGAAGGCGCGCACCGACGACTTCATCAAGACCGTACCCTCCGGCGTCGCAGCACTTGCCGAACTGCAAGCAAAGGGCTTCGGCTACATCAAGGTCGGTTGATGCACCATCGAAACGAGCCGAAGGGAGAGCCCCGCCCATGCTGACGCGCAGATTCGTCATGTCCGGCATCGGTAGCAGCATCGGCGCGGCCGCAATCGCGCCGGTCGTTTGTGGGCCCGCGCTGTCGCAGGAAACCGCGACGGTCCATGCGATCAAGGTCGGCCAAGCCGTGCTGACGACCTTCTCCGACGGCACCATGTCGATGCCGCTGGACTGGGCTCTGCCCGGACGGCCTCGCGATGAGATCGCGGCCACGTACGCATCGCAGGGACAGACCCTCGGCGACGTCACGCTGCAGGTCAACGTCGCGCTGATCCGCCTCCCCGGCGAACTCATCCTCGTCGACACGGGCGCGGGCCCCGATTTCGCCCCTATGCGCGGCAAGCTCGCCGACGCATTGAGCAGAAACGGCATCCAACCCGCCGCCATCACCAAGGTCGTATTCACCCACGCCCATCCCGATCATTTCTGGGGCGTGCTCGACCCGTTCGACGGCGCAACGCTGTTCCCCAACGCGCGCCACATGATGCCGGCAGCCGAGGTCGACTACTGGCTGAAGCCGGGTGTCGAGACAGGCGTTCCCGATGCCGTGCGCGGCGCGGCACTCGGCACGCAGCGCCGCCTGAAGGACCTCGGCGCCAAGATCGAGACGTTCGCACCGGGCGCCGAGATCGTCCCGGGCATCACGGCACTCGATACGTCTGGCCACAGTCCCGGCCACGTCTCGCTGATGCTGCGCTCTGGCGCGGAAGCACTTCTCATCGGCGGCGACGTATTGATCGAGCCTGTCATCTCGTTCGCGCGGCCTGCCTGGCCCTGGGGACCGGACTGGAATGGCGATCGCGCGATCAAGGCCCGCCTCTCAACCCTCGATATGCTCGCGACCGACAAGATCCGGCTTCTCGGCTACCACTTGCCCTGGCCCGGCGTCGGCCGCGTGGAGCGCCTCGCCACTGCCGCGCCGTCCTATCGCTTCGTCGCGGGTTGATCGATCGCCCGCCACGCGTGAGATCGACGCCCAATTTTTGACCTCTCCACTCGCCCGTCCGCCATGCTAGAAACGCCTCGTTCAGGGGCGGATGGCCATCGGCCGAAACGCCTCCAATCGGGAGGTTCGGAATGAAACGAATGATGATCGCGGCATCCGCTGCCGCACTTCTCTCAACTGGTG
>CANJPN010000517.1 GCA_947475855.1 Bradyrhizobiaceae bacterium | reverse complement strand
GGGATCGCGAGGCCGATCTGATCGCGTGGTGAATATCCGGAGCTATCCGGCACCTTGTGAGGGATGCTCGAACCGATGAAAAGGTAGTCGCCGATTAGAGCCAGCAGCAACTTCTGGGTTGGACACCTGTCAGCCGAAACGTTGACTAAGGGGTAACGATGATGTCGGTCCAGCCCGTCTGGACACGCTTGCTCAGCGGCAGATCCGTTACCACGATCGACATGCCAGGGCGAAGCAGCGGAGCGACGCGGGCGACGATTTCTGGCGGCAGTGAGAAGCGTTGCACTGCTTCTGCCGCTGTCGATGGCATCCCTTCGTCTTTCGGCCCGGCTGGGTGGCGGTCACTTGCTGCGCGTGCGGCGCGGCTGTGCCTTCCCGAGAGCACCCGGATGGCGGCGATCCTGCGTGGAACCAGTTTGACCGTGACCGCGGACCAGCGCTGCTCGCTGCCGTCAGGTTGCATGTCGGTCAAAGTGTAGACATGAGTTCCAACCGGCTGATGCGGATTGGCGATCGAGATTGTGGCATCCAATTGGGGCTCGAACATGTGACGTACGTAGACGCGACTTTCCGCCCTGCTGACCACCAAAGAGACGGGTGCAGCCTTCAGAACTTCGTCCCGTAGCAGCGAGAGTGGACCCTTCGGTTTGCCCGTTCGCGGATCGATGGACCTGTCTGAGGCGGCCGATGTGAGCGTTGACGACGTTACGTCGGTCTCGGAGCCGCTTGAGTTGCCGGAGACCGTTGCTGCGGCGACCCTTGTCGCGGCGGCAACGCGTGTCTGGTCGAGCAGACGCATTTCTCCAATCTCGACGGGTGTTGGATCGTCGGCACTGATGATCACGCGCACGCCGAGTTTGGTTCCCTGGAAAAGGTGGCGTGCATAGTCGTGAGGCAGGCGAACGCAGCCATGCGAGGCGGGACGGCCGGTCACATGACCCGAGTGCAGCGCGACGCCAGACATCGTCAGGCGCTGCATGAACGGCATCGGCGCGCCGCCGAAGATATTCGAGAAGTGCTTCTCGTGCTTCTCGATGACGGCGAATACGCCCGACGGCGTCGGATCGGCCGACGTGCCGGTCGAAACGGCGGTCGTCTCTACCAATTGGCCCTTGTTGTAGACGCTCAAGCGCTGCTTATCGAGGGAGACGACGAGCAGCAGCGGGCCTTCCGGCAAGGGAGCGAATTTGCCGGTGGCACGCACCGGCGTTGCCCGGGCTGGAAGTACACGAGCAGCCACCGCCCGGCCGGGTGCAGGCCGGCTCGTCGAGGCCTTGCCGACTATCGTTCGTGGCGCCGTGGCCCGCACGCGGGCCGACGATCGCGCGAGTTCCGAGTCCCTCGCCCGGGAGAAATCCGAGTAATCCTGGGCGATTGCCGGAGTGAGCATGGCAACAGCGATCACGGCAAATCCGGTTGCTGCGCTTAGCGAACGGCCGGAATGTGAGTCCCGAATGAAATATCGGATCACGCTACCCCCCAACGAACTCGTAACATTGGTCGATTGTTGGCTCAGTGGCGTACGCAGGGCAAGACGGGCTGATATTTTCCTGAGGTGAGGCGTGCAATTTGGGCACAGATCGGAGCTGCAATTTCGCAGCCGGCGTTCAAGGTAGGGTGATCGAATTCTGCGTTTGGGAAGCCGAGCACAAGCTCACCTCGCGTTTCGGATCGGCGGCGGCGGGACAAATTGGCCACTGTTCGGGGAGGATCGGATTTGTCCGGCTAGTCTCCAGCTCGTCGTCACGGCAATGCTGTGGCTATTCACGTTCATGCGTTGCGTTGCGGGGGGATTTCATGCGCCGAGGTGTTGTCCGCGCACTGATTGTCGCGTTGGCCGGCTGGCTTACCGGGTTGTTGCCAGCCGCTGCAGGCCCTGCGCTGCTCTTTGACGCCACGACCCGCCAAGTGCTTTACGCCGAGGACGTCGACCACCCCTGGTTTCCCGCTTCGCTCACCAAGTTGATGACCGCATATTTGGTTTTCGAAGCCTGGAAATCCAAAAAGGTGGAGCCAACGGGCACCCTCACGATTTCGGCCAGAGCCAATAGCCGGCCAAAGATGCGCCTGGGGCTGGGCGCCGGAAAGTCGCTCACCTTCGAGGAGGCAATGAATGCATTGATCCTGCTATCGGCGAACGATATCGCGGTCGCTCTGGCCGAAGCCATCGCGGGAAGCGAAGCCGCATTCGTCGATGAAATGAATGCCAAGGCGGTGCGCCTAGGAATGGCTTCGACGCGCTTTATCAATGCCAACGGATTGCCGGGCGAAGGGCAATACTCGACGGCGCGAGACCTGGCAGTCCTGGTTCAGGCGATCCTGCTCGAGTTTCCCGAGCACGCCGGCCTGTTCTCAACGACTTCGGCGCTGGTCAAAAAGCGTGTGCTCTCGACCCACAACCCCGTTCTGATCCGTCTTGCCGGCGGCGATGGGATGAAGACGGGGTTCACCTGTTCGGCCGGCTACAATATCGTTGCCAGCGCGACCCGGGGCGGCATCAAACTGGTAGCAATCGTGTTCGGAGAAGATACGCCAGCCAAGCGTGAAGTTCGGACCACATCCCTACTGGAGCACGGTTTCCGCACGCTCGAATGGAAGGCGCTATTTCCAGTGACGACGCTCGATACATTGCCCGTCGAGACGTTCGACGCCGGGGAGGTCCAAGCCAGGAACCTCGCCAAGCGTTTCAAGGACTGTCAGGCTCCCGAGCCCGAGGTCGATGCCGATGGCAATCCGGTCTGTCCGCTTCCCAAGTTGGCCACGGGGGGAAAGTCAGATCGAGCCGTCCAGGCAATCAAGTCCATGAAAAACTTGAAGATAGCCAAGGGGGTAAAGGCTAAGCCGGATCCTTGCGCGCCAATCATTGCCGACAAGGCCAAGTCCTTGCCGGCTCGGCCGGTCAGGATGATTGCAAAGCGCGCGGCTGTCATTTCGGCCGACGCTGATCGAGCCCGCTCGGCTGCTGCTGGCTTTGCGGCGCCTTAGTATTTGTCTTTGTGTATTGAATCGATGGGAGAGGCAGCTGCGCGGATAGCCGACTGCTGCGACTTTCCGCGCGCTGCTGGACGGTTGCGCGCGGCAGGGTGTCGCGGTAGCGCGTACGGCTGGGAATTTGAAGCTGGAGAGCGCGAGCATGGCCGAAGACGACAAAAACAAGGCCGGCGGGGACAAGGCTGCAGCCGGCGGGCATTCCCTTGGCGATCACGTGCTCGGCGATGCGCGCTACCACGAGCACGATGCGGACGCCGACCACGACCACGACGAGGATTTCGACGACGGTCCGCTCGAGCAGAACCCGCTTTGGATCGCGGACAACGTGCGGCTGACGAGCGTCGGCATCGACGTGGGATCGTCGGGCACGCAAGTGATCTTCTCGCGGCTGCATCTGCGGCGGATGGCCGAGGATCTTTCGAGCCGCTATCACGTCGTCCATCGCGAAACCGTATTCCAATCGCCTGTGTCGCTGACGCCCTACGAGAGCGAGACGCGGATTTCCGATACGGAACTGGGCAAGATTCTCGACGAGGCCTACAAGGCCGCGGGGCTGACGCCGTCCGATATCGACGCGGGTGCGGTCATCCTCACGGGCGAGGCGCTGCGGCGCGAGAACGCGCAGGCGATCGCGGCGACTATCTCGGCGCACGGCGGCGACTTCGTATGCGCGACCGCGGGCCATCACATGGAGAGCATGTTGGCTGCATTCGGCTCGGGCGCGGCTAAGGCCAGCCTGGAAGGCGAGCGCCGCATTCTCAATGTCGACATCGGCGGCGGCACGGCGAAGCTCGCTATCGTCGAGAAGGGAAAAGTGAGCGTTACGGCTGCCGTCCATATCGGCGGGCGACTGCAGGTGGTGGACGAGAACGGCGTGATCGTGCGTCTCGATCCGGCGGGTAAGACGCACGCGGCGCGCGCAGGCTTTTCGTGGGAGCTCGGCGAGAAGGTCACGTCGTCGGAGCTGGACCGCGTCGCGGACGTGATGGCGGATGCGTTGATCTCGGCTCTGGTCACGCGGCCGATCCCGCACGAGATCGAGCACCTCTATCTCACCGATCCCATTCTGGACTGGGGTCGCATCGACGGCGTGATGTTCTCGGGCGGCGTGGCCGAGTACGTCTATGCGCGGGAAACGCGCGATTTCGGCGACATGGGACGGCGCCTCGGCACAGCGATCGGCAGGAAGGTCGCGGGGGGAGCGCTGCCGTGGCCGTTGCTGGCCGCAGGAGAGTGCATCCGGGCGACCGCACTCGGTGCGTCCGAATATTCGGTGCAGCTATCGGGGAATACTTGCTTCATCTCAGATCCGGGCAAGCTGTTGCCGCGGCGGAACCTGCAGGTGATCCAGCCGCCCTACGAATGCACCGAAGAGATCGATCCGGCCGCAGTGGCAAAGGCGATCAAGGCGCATCGTAAGGTATTCGAGGTTGGAGATGCAGCGCATGATATCGCGCTGTCGTTCCATTGGAAGGGCGCGCCGGCCTACGAGCGGATCAACGCTTTCGCGCAGGGAATCGCGCACGGGCTCGACGACATGATCGCGGCGGGCAAGCCGTTGTTCATCGTGCTCGATGGCGACATCGCACAGTCGCTCGGTCACATGCTCAAGGACGAGCTGGAAGTGCCTTGTGAGGTTCTGGTGATCGACGGTGTGGTGTTGTGGGATTTCGACTACATCGATCTCGGCAAGGTGCGGCTGCCTTCGCGGACGGTGCCGGTGACGATCAAGTCGCTGGTGTTCTCGGACGACCCGCGCACAGGGCAGCGGCTCGACCATCAT
>CANJPN010000516.1 GCA_947475855.1 Bradyrhizobiaceae bacterium | reverse complement strand
TCAACGCTTCGTTTGCCGATCAGCAATTCGGCAAGCGGCTTCGCTTTATCGTCGGCGAGCACGAGTAGCCGCGACTTCGCGTCCTTCGCGGTGAGATCCTCGAGCTCCAACAGCGAAAACCGCTCAGGATTGCGCGTCTTCCGATCGATGAGCTCGGCGTCCGCGAGCCGCAGCATCAACGCGCGCACGCGGTCGCCCTGGACGGGATAACCGCCACGGTCCTTGAGCGACCACGCCTCGCCCTTGCGCTCGAGCGTAATCGACTGCGCGCCCTGCTTCATCGTGATCGTCGACAAGCGCGGCATGTCCCGCTGCAAAGACGGCAACAGCTTGATGCCGGAGGCCGCGCCCGTGGACCAGCTATCGGCCCGCGAGTGCACCACGGCTGCGAGCGCCAGAGATACCAGCGTCGCCAAGGTCAGACCTGTGAACTGCTTTGGTGTCATCACTTGGTTCCTTCCCCACGGGCAGCCCGGTCCGATCGCCTTCGCATGATGGCGAGACCGATGGCCCCCAACCCGATCAACAGCGGAACTGCTGCGATATTGATGAACTTGAGCGTAGAGCCGAGCCGGTCGATATCCTGATTGAGCGCGAGTTTGACGTCGCGCAGCTCGCGCCGCGTGCTCAGCATCTCCGTGCGGAACTTTTCGATCGTTTCCCGGTCCTTGTCGGACAGGATGATGTTGCCGCCTTCGCCCTTCTGCTGGATGCCTTGCAGCTTCTGCTCGGTCTCCTTGAGCTTGGTTTGCAGCGCCTGCTCCTTCTCGCGGAACTGCTTTTCGGCATCCCGCTTGATCTCGTCGACGACCGTGAACGGCCGCGGTTTCACGCCCCGTCCGCGCAGATCGCGTAGCGCTTCGCCGCCCGTAAGATTTTCCAGCGCATTCACCACCAGCACCGCGTTGTGCGCGAGTGGAATCTGGATTTTCTGGCCGAGGAAATCGCGCTCATCGACCCAGAACTGGTCGTGGAGCATGTCAGTATCTGCGATCACGATGGCATTGAGCTTGCCCGTGGTGATGGCTGGCGGCACGCCTTTCGGCTTGGCCGCATCAGCGGCTTTCTTATCGGCCTCGGCCTTGGCGGCGGCATCGTCTTTCTTATCGCCGTCCTTCTTGGCTTCCTCGTCCTTCTCGCCGTCCTTGGGCTCGCCATCCTTGGCTTCCGCCTTCGGCGGCTCGATCCCATTGGGGAAAGCCGTGCGGACATCGCCGTTGAACCGACCTGCCAGCACCAGCCGTTTGCCGCCGGGCTGATAGCCCCGGAGAAGTCCGAGCGGATCTGGTCGCATGCTCACCTTGTCGGCATCGACGAGCGCTCCCCGCTCCGTCGTCTGCAGGATCGGCTGCAGTTTCAGGTTCGACTTCTCGGCTATCCCCAGAGACCCCATGCTCGCCGCATTGATCGTCTCCACATTGGCCACGACGCTGTCGTTAGCCTCGAGCGCCCGCTTGTCCAGACTGAGCCAAACCACGTACTCGGTGACGGAGCCCTGCTGGCCCTGACCGCCGCCGAACTGAACGCGCCGCGCCTGGGCGATGTCGGCCGCCACTTTGGAGGTGTCGATCGTGATGCCCCAGCCGTTCAGCAGCTTGGTAAACTCGGCCGGCGACGGAAGATCGCGCCCCATCGAGAACACGCGAGAAATCTCCGGCACCGGATCGATGAACGCCAGGATCCGCCCGCCCCTCAGAGCGAACTGATCGATCGCCAGAGCAGCCTCTGCCGTCAACCCGTTCGGCTGCACCAGCATCAGCGTGTCGACGTCGGCAGGGATCTCCTTAACGTCCTGCTGCAGCGTTTTGAGTTCGAAGAATTCCTTGATCTGACCGAGGATCGCCCACGGCGGCTGCGGCTGCCCGCGCGTCATCTGGTTCCCCGGACCGCCTTCGAGCGGTAGCCCGGTGATCATCGCCACGACCTTCTTCTTCGGGTTCGACAGCGAGTTGATCAGCTTCGTCAGATCGTATTCGAGGAACCGCTCACGCTCCGGCGCGAAGAAATCGATGCGCTCGACGTTATCGGTCGTATTGGTCGCCACGAGGCCGAAATAGGCCATGTCGCCTTCTGAATTGAGCCGGATGCCCTTGAGCCCCGACCCGACCGCGCGATCCTCCTCGTCCGAGAACGCCTGCGGGCCGATGAACGACAGCCGCATCTTCCCGCCCGAGAGGTCGCGATAGCGCTCCAGCAGCGTGCGCACGCGCTGGAAGTGCGCCCCGTAGGCCGGCGCCTGCTCGCCGAGCGCCTTCGTATAGTAGACCTGCATCGTGATCGGCTCGTCGATGGCCGAAAGCACTTTGCGCGTGCTCGACGAGATCGAATAGAGCCCGTCCTCGGTGAGATCCGCGCGCCAGTTTCTCAACCAATTGCCAACGAGCACATTGGTCGTCAGCAGCAGAACGCCTGCCATGGCTATCGCCCACCAGGCGATCGACCGCGACGAAAGACGACTGGCATAATCCACGCCCTTGTCGAATGCGCGCTTGGACTGATCCTGGACCTTGCGCGCCGTATCCGCCGCCTTCGCGATGGCGGTCGGGCGACCTGCACCGGTGTTGTTTTCGTTGCTCATGTGAACCTCAGGCCGCTTTCTTCTGCTCGATGATGACCACGTTCGCGAACAGGAAGAAGGCAATCATGGAAATGTAGAAGAACATGCTCGGCAGATCGATGACGCCCCGCGCCACTTTGTCGAAGTGCGTTAGGAAGGACATCGACGAGATCGCCTGCACCAGGAAGTCCGGAAGGAACAGCTTCGCGGTGTTCTGCACGATCTCGACGCCGCTCATCACGAACAGGAAGCACAGAGCCGCCGCCACGATGAACGCGATCACCTGGTTCTTCGACAGCGCCGATATCGCCGATCCGATGGCGAGAAACGCGCCTGCCATCAGGAAGCTGCCGATGTAGCTCGCCAAAATCACGCCGTTGTCGGGATCGCCCAGCACATTGACCGTGATCCACATGGGGAACGTCAACATCAGCGCGACGCCGATGAACCCCCAAGCGGCCAGGAACTTACCGACGATGGCCTCCGTCGTCGTGACCGGCAACGTCATCAGAAGTTCGATGGTGCCGCTCTTGCGCTCTTCCGCCCACAGCCTCATGGCAATCGCCGGGACGAGGATCAGGTAGAGCCAGGGATGATAGAGGAAGAACGCAGCGAGATTCGCCTGCCCGTTCTCGAAAAAATTACCGAAGTAGAACGTAAATGCGCCGGTGAGGCCCACGAAGATGACGGCGAACACGTACGCGAGCGGCGTGCCGAAATAGGCGCCGAGCTCGCGCTTGGCGATGATCAGGATGTTACGCATTGCGGCGGGCTCCCTCGTGCGAGGTGATCTTGCGGAATACGTCGTCCAGCCGTCCTTTTTCGACGAACAGCTCCTCGACATCGATGCCATCGGCGCGAAGCGCTGCTGCAACGGGTGCGGCGATCGAATGATCCGGCTTCGGGTAGACCCGCAACGAAACCGCGCCGCCGGCCTTTTTGGTGAACTCCACGCGCTGCACACCGGCCACGCGCTCGATGACCGCCTTCGCCTTGTCGCCCGCCCCAGACGCCACGCGAAGCGCCACGGCATTGTGATATTCGAGCCGGCTTTCGAGATCCTGCGCCGTGCCGTCGGCAACGATCCGGCCTTTGTCGATCACGACAGCCCGTGTGCAAACAGCGTCGACCTCTTGCAGGATGTGGGTAGAGATGATGATGGCCTTGTCCTTCGACATCGCCTTGATCAACTCGCGCACCTGATGCTGCTGGTTGGGGTCGAGGCCGTCGGTCGGCTCGTCCATGATCAGCACGGCAGGGTCATGCAGGATCGCTTGCGCGATGCCGACGCGGCGCTTGTAACCCTTGGATAGCGTCTCGATGCGCTGATCCCAAACACCTAGCAATCCAGCCTTTTCGGCCGCAGCGTCAGCGCGCGCCTTCACCTCGCCGCCGTTGTAGCCCCGAATCTCGGCGATGAACGCGAGGAACGAACGCGGCGTCATGTCGGCGTAGGCCGGCGCGCCTTCCGGCAGATAACCCAGGTGCCGCTTGGCGCCGATCGGGTCGGTGCCGATGTCGATGCCGGCGATCCGCGCGGTGCCTGCGTCCGGCTCGAGAAAACCGGTGATCATCTTCATCGTTGTCGACTTACCCGCACCGTTGGGGCCGAGAAAACCGAGCACTTCGCCCTTGGCGACCGTCAACGAGATATCGTCGACGGCTACGATCTGCCCGAAGCATTTTCGCAAGGCTTCCGCCTCGATCAGGGTCGTCATCCCTCCGGCTCTCCTCATATCATGGCTGGCCCGGCCGCCCGGAAGGCGGCTGGCTTACACGTTGGATCGGCAAGCACAAGCGAAAGCCTGTCCACGCAGCCTATGACGGGGGTCACGACCACGACAGGACGGGCGGCTTCAGCCGCTGATCGGTTCCTAGCTAGGCAACCCGGTAGCACTTTCAAGTGGGGAGTGCCAACGGGCATCGCAGGTGAAATTTTCAGCGGGTCGCCCGCCGGGCGTCCTTCCGTCCCCCACGCTTGGGTGGCACGCGCCCACCCCGAACCTTCGCGGATGGGCTGCCCGGCCTTCGCGCGCGAGTCACCGTCTTGGTACCCGTAGAACCGAACCCCCCGGCACCGCGTGTCGTCGGTTGAAGCGTCTTGACCTCGACGGCCACGAGGTTCGCCTGTGTCGCCGACGCGATCACGACCTGCGCGATCCGTTCCCCTCGCTCGATCACGAACGCCTTCGAACTGTGATTAACCAGGATCACGCCGACTT
>CANJPN010000515.1 GCA_947475855.1 Bradyrhizobiaceae bacterium | reverse complement strand
TGGTCGGTCGAAGTATTCATTCCAAGTTCAGTGATCGAATTGATAACCGATAACACTGGGTTAGTCTAACTGAGTTGTGAAGTACGTTTAATTGCCCAAAGATTAATTCAACACTTTATTAGGATATGCTGTCGGGGTCGTAATTCTGCACGGGTTCCGCTCGCCAGTTTCCTCCTTCAGATGCTAAATCGTCGGCCAAGCTGAACTTGCGCCATAAAGACAGCAGCATGCTGCCGGCGATCTGAGGACGAGGAGATGGGAAGGATGGCCGGGACGCTCGAGGATTTCTGCGGGTTTTGCCGCGCCAGCCTGAAGTCTGGCGCTCCGCTTGCGGAGGTTTTGCCTCTCATGACAGGGGAGCTTGGCCGGTTGCTCGAAAATCCCAATTTCATATCGGGAGCGTTTAAGCCGGATGACGATTTCAGCAAGAAGGTGCTGCATCACGACCAGGACACGGGGTTCTATGTTCTGGCTCACGTCCATCAGGGGCCAAAGGAAGGGCCGCCGCACAGTCATGGTGCTTCCTGGGCCATCTATGGCACGGCCAAGGGGTTGACCGGTACGAATCTCGATGTGGAACCTCGCTACCGCTTCAGCAATAAGCGCGATCGCATCGTGGAGATCGCGTGACGTGGCGTGCCGTCGTGATGTGGGATCGGGGCGCGCGGGAACGGGTACCGGCGAGGGGCGATCGCGTGATTGATGGGCAGAACCGCTGGCGCTGGCCGCCTTCGTGGGCGGCGTTGTGCCTCCTGCTGATCGGCGTGACGCAAATCAATGCCCAGCAGGCAAGCGTGCTCGTACCAGCGCCTCCTGCCAATGTGGTCGCGGCCAAAGCCTACGCGATGCTCGAACGGAACTGTGCCGGTTGCCATCAAGCCGGCAAGCTCGAAGGCCGTCCGCCAGCCGCCGGGATCGCCAATCTGCTGGCGCTGGACGAGATAGCGCGGGATCCATCGCTGGTTCGGCCCGGTGTTCCCGATGCCTCCCGCATCTACAACGTGGCGCTCACCCACGAACTGCACCTCGACGAATTCAACGATCCCGCGGTAGCCATTCCGTCCTCGACCGAGACGCAGGCGTTGCGGGATTGGATTGGAGATCTCTCGCAACAGCAGGCCGACCGTTGCGGCGGGCGGTTGTCCGTGCCCCAGGCCAGAGTCGGGCAGATGATCGAGGGCGCGTTGGCGGCGCAAGCGCCAGAGCGTGCGCGGCAGACGCGTTTCCTATCGTTGGCCCACCTCCACAATGCGTGTCTTGCCGATGCCGAACTGGACGCGCTTCGCCAAGCGATCACGGGGCTCATCGCCGCGTTGTCGCCGCAGGGTGCGCGCCGCCCCGGCGAAGGATGGGCTCGTCCGATCGATGATGCACGCCTCGTCTACGAGGTGTCCTTGACGTCGCTGGGCTGGCGGGCTGAGCAGTGGAATACGCTCGTGGCAGGCTTTCCACTGCGGGCGATCTCGGCGGCCGCGACACCGGCGCCTGTCGCCGCGATGACTGGAAGCGTCGTCACTGTCGTGCATGCGGATTGGTTTGCTGACGCAGTGGCATCGTCCCGCGAAAAGGTGCTTGGAGAGGATACTACGAGGCTTTGGGGCCTACCGGTTCTGGAAGCGTTGGCGCACGCTTGGCGGAGGCCGGCTGATCTGGCACGCGCGACAGCGGATCTTGGCTTGCCGGCAGGACAAAAGCTCACGGAATTGCCGGGCTGGGGATCGATGAAGGATCGCGCGCCGACGATCCTCCTGCGGTCCGGCTCTGCTGTGCGCCGCAACGATCTCGACCTGTTCCTGACGGCGCTGACGAAGAGTCCAGCGAGTGAGCGGCAACCCACGCAATCGATGCAGTTGGAAATTGCCGTGGCTGCAGACAAGGCCGTCTATAAGGCAGGCGAGACCGCAACGTTTCACGTGGTCGCCAGCCGGGACTGCCACCTGACCTTGGTGAGCATTGATCGCGGCGGGCGGGCAACGGTGCTTTTTCCCAACGAGTTGGCGCCTGAAAACAGGATCGCCGGTGGAAATCTCGTCGAGGTGCCGGCAGCATCGGCGCCTTACCGGTTTCGTTTCAAGGAGAAGGGGCGGGAGACGATCGTTGCGATCTGCTCGGAGAACCACAAGTCGCCGGTCGGGATCACGCATGATTACGACCGGTTGCGATTCACCGTTCTGGGCGACTGGCAGCTTTTCCTTCGCGAACCGCCGGAAATGCGCGAAGCACGGCGCGACGATGCGGCGACCGATGTTCCGCGTCCGCTCGCCAAGCCACGCCGACGCGGCCGTCCGGGTGAGACCGTGGCCGTCCCGGCTGCGAATGCGCCCGACATCCAGACGCGCACCGCCATCACAATCGACATCGAGTGAGCGAGTGAGGATGCCGGTTGGGAACGATCGTACTGGATAGCGCCAATGGGCGATGGACAAATCCAGCCAGTATGGCCAGATTGCAACTAAGGGCTTGGTTTGGAACGTAGCCTCAACGGGAGGAAAGTCATGACGAGACGTATCGGTATTCTGCGCGCGATCGGCGCGATTGCGGGCCTCGGTTTCGTCCACACCACCGCCGTCGCCCAGGAAATCAAGCTGACGTTCGCCGACCAGAATTCGGCGACGGGCTGGGGGCCGAAGAACGCGCTCTACCCTTGGATCAAGCAGGTCGAGGAGGCCACCAAGGGCCGGATCAAGATGCAGGTCTATCCTTCCCAGACGCTGGTGAAGGGCATCGACATGTGGAAGGCGGCGGCAGCCGGCACCATCGATATCGGCTGGTGCGTGCAGTCCTACTGGCCCGACAACACGCCTTTGTCGGACGTGATCTCACTGCCCGGCCTGCCGTTCAAGACGGCGGAGAAGACCAGCGAAGTGCTCTGGAAGCTCTATGAGAAGTATCCCGCGATCCAGGCCGAGTACAAGCAGGTCCAGCCGCTCGCGCTCTATACCGCGACGCCGTTTTTCATCATCTCGTCGAAAAAGATGATCAAGACGCTCGAGGACGCGAAGGGCCTGAAAGTGCGGATCGTCGGAGGCCCGGCGACCGACCACGCAAAATCGCTCGGCATCGTACCGACGCCGATGCCGATGCCGGACGTCTATCAGGCGCTCGACAAGGGCGTGATCGACGGTGCCGGCGCGCCGTGGGAAGCCGTGCACGCTTTCCGCCTGTATGAAGTGGGCAAGTACGTGACGCTCGCCCCGCTGGCCACAGTCTATTTCTCGATCTGCGCCAACCGCGCCAAGATCGCGAGCCTGCCCGCCGACGTGCGCGAGCAGTTGATGAGCGTCGGCGGTCTCAAGGGCTCGATGTTCTGGGGCAAGAGCTTCTTCGACTCGGCAGAGGCCGGCGTCTACGACGACCTTAAGGCGGCGAACCGCCAGATCGAGAAGTTCGAGATTACAGGCGCCGAACGCGACCGCTGGGTCAAGGCAGCCGAGCCGGTCCACGAGGAGTGGGTCAAGCGCATGGAGGGCAGGGGCCACAAAGAGGCCCGCGAGATCTTGAACACGACGATCTCGATGCTGAAACAGTAGCATTGGCCTGAACCGGAGAGCGGCGGCTGTCGGCGCCGCTCTCCGCGCCTGCGCGCCAACGACCCTTCGAGGCGGACCCGAAGCATGTCCAGAGTTCTGAGCCGCCTCGAGCAAGCGTCGATCTTCGTCGCCGTACTGGCTACCGGCATCATGATGCTGCTCACCAGCACCGACGCATTGATGCGTTATGCGATCAACAAGCCGATCCTCGGGGCCTACGAGATCACCGAGAAATACCTGATGGTGGCGGCGATCTTCCTCGGCTTCACCTATGCCTATCGCGGCGGCGCGTTCATTCGCGTGACGTTCCTGGTCGACATGCTGCCCGCGCCTCTCAAGGTTGCGGCGAACTGGTTTTCCTACATCGTGTCTCTCGCCTGCTGCGGCCTGCTGCTCTACGCGACGGGCCTGCAGGCGACCCAGTCTTTGGGCGATGCCACGACGATGGCAACGCTTCCAATACTGATCGGTCCAGCGCAGTTGTTCGCGCCGCTGGGCTTCCTAGGGCTTCTCGTGCTTTTGCTCGTGGACGTAAAGCGGGTGAGTTCCGGCGAGGCGCTGCTGTTCTCGCAAGAGAGCCCGACCGACAAATCCTGATCTTCTGAACCGGTAAGCCCAATGTTCGTCATCTTGCCGCTGATTGCGCTGGTCGTCTGCCTGCTGCTGGGAGTGCCGATCGCGATCGCGCTGGCGGCTTGCGGCGCGTTCGGCATCTCGGTCGTCACCGGCGACATCTCCAAGGTGATCGGCATCGCCGGCCTCGCGCCCTATTCGACAGTCGGCGACTACGCGCTGACGACGATCCCGATGTTCATTCTGATGGCTTACTTTTCGGCGTCGAGCGGTCTTGCACGAGACCTCTATACGGCCGCCGCGAATTCGCTGTCGCACGTCCGCGGGGGACTTGCGATCGCGACGGTGTTTGCCTGCGGGATCTTCGGCGCGATGTCCGGCGCCAGCGTCGCTGCCGCTTCCGTGATGTCGAAGATCGCGATGCCGGAGATGCGTCGTCACGGCTACTCCGACGAGTTGGCAGCGGGTGCTATCGGCGTTGGCTCCACGCTCGACATCCTGATCCCGCCGTCGATCGCGATGGTGATCTACGGCATCGCCACCCAAACCTCGATCGGTCAGTTGCTGATTGCGGGCATTATTCCGGGCATACTCGTCGGCATCCTTCTCGCCGTGATGATCTATCTCTGGGTGCTGATCAGTCCGAGCCACGCGCCCGCGACCTTCCGTGTGCCGCGTGAAGAACGCCGCGCCAGCATGTTG
>CANJPN010000514.1 GCA_947475855.1 Bradyrhizobiaceae bacterium | reverse complement strand
GGACAATTGATCTGCGCGATCACATCGACGAGCGGCTTGGGTTGCAGCCTCGACACATCCCATTCGCGTTTCGAGGCAGCGCCGTACCAGACCACCGCGGCGGCGATGTTCTCCTGCGCGGCAAAGACGAGCGGATGCCGCCCGGTCTGGCAGTAACCCGCGACCGCCACCCGCGTCAGGTCGGCGAGCGGGTGATCGGCCAGCATCGCCAGGATCTGCCGCAGATAAGCGTTGGACTCCACATCCCCAAGGTCATAGCGGCTATCGCCCTTACTCAGGGCCTCGCGATCAGGATGCTTGAAGAAGAAATCCGGCGCAATCGTCAGGAATCCATCCCGCGCGCACCGCATCGCCAGATCGCGCGTGTGCTGCACGAGGCCATAGCGCTCGTGCATCAGCACCACGACGGGCAACCGCCCCTCGACATCGCGCGGATGGGCGATGAATGCCGGCATGCTTCCAGGGCAGATGATGTCCTCGACCTTCAGCCCATCCTTTGATCCACGCAGCATCGAACCCTCACACACCCATGCGGCACAGCCCGCGAAATGATGACGAAACGCTTACACCAGGGCTGGGCCACACTGAAGCGCCAACCACATAACCTACGGGAATCCCTTGCGCACGGAGGGAAAGCCGACGATATTCGGCCTCCGATTCCGCTGCCCCCCGGCTGCATGCAATATCGAGTGGACCGATCCGTATGGAGCGAGACAAAGAGCGCGAGATCAGGGACCAGCTATCGCTGCTGGGCCTGCAACACCGCGACCTCGATAATGAGATCGCGGGCTTGGAGGCCTCAGGCTCCGTCGATCAGCTCCACATTACCCGGCTGAAGCGCCGCAAGCTGCAACTCAAGGATCAGATCACGAGCCTCGAGGACCAGCTATTGCCCGACATCATCGCATGAGCGCTCCAGCACAACAGCCGATCGTCGGCATTATCATGGGCAGTCAGTCGGACTGGCCGACCATGAAAAACGCCGCCGAAGTGCTTGGCGAATTGGGCGTGCCCTTCGAGGCGCGCATCGTCTCCGCCCACCGCACGCCGCAGCGCCTCTACGACTACGCGCACGGCGCCAAGGCGCGCGGCATCAAGGTGATAATTGCGGGAGCCGGCGGCGCTGCCCACCTGCCGGGAATGGCGGCGTCGATGACACCGTTACCCGTCCTCGGCGTGCCAATCGAAAGCCGTGCTCTGAAAGGCCAGGATAGTTTGCTGTCGATTGTGCAAATGCCAGCGGGCATCCCCGTCGGAACCTTGGCGATTGGCGCAGCCGGCGCGACCAATGCAGGCCTTCTCGCTGCCGCCATCCTCGCAATTTCGGATCCATCGCTCGCCACCCGCCTCGAAGCCCGCCGCGCCCGCCAGACAGCGGCTGTAGCCGAAATCCCGGTAGATGTGCCCCCGAAAGCCGGGGGCTGAATCATGCCATCCATCAAGGCCCTCCAGCCGCTGCCCCCCGGTAGTATCGTCGGCATTCTCGGCGGCGGCCAGCTCGGACGCATGCTATCGCTCGCCGCAGCGCGCCTGGGTTTCAAGACGCACATCTATTCCGACGATCCCGATAGCCCCGCCTTCGAGGTCACCTCGCGCTACACCCACGGCGGCTATGCAGACCTTCCCCACCTCGAAACGTTCACCGAGCAGGTCGATGTCGTAACCTACGAGTTCGAGAACGTGCCGGTCGAGGCAGCCCGCCACATCGGCAAGCTCGTGCCGGTGCGTCCCGGCGCCAAAGCGCTCGAAGTGGCCCAGGACCGCCTGGTCGAAAAGGAGTTCGTGGCGGGACTCGGCATCCCGGTCGCCCCGTTCGCCGAAATCAGCCATCGCCGCGACCTGATCGCAGCCCTGGGTCGGTTCAAGGCTCCCTCGATCCTGAAAACCCGTCGACTCGGCTACGATGGCAAGGGCCAGCTGAGCCTCGCCCCGGACGCCGACGCAGCCGCCGCTGTCGCAGCCCTCGGCCACCGGGCCGCGATCCTCGAAAAGCGCATGGATTTCGTCTCCGAAACCTCGGTCATCGTGGCCCGCGCCGTCGATGGCGTCGTCGCCTACTACGATTGCCCGGCCAACACCCACTCCGGCGGCATCCTGCGCCGCTCGGTAGTGCCTTCGGGTTTGCCCGCATCGGCCGTTGCCGAAGCCCAGCGCCTCGCTCACGCGATCGCCGACGCCCTCGACTATGTCGGTGTCCTGGCCGTCGAGATGTTCTACATGGGCCCAACGGCGAAGCCGGCCCTGATCGTCAATGAGATCGCCCCTCGCGTCCACAACTCCGGCCACTGGACCATTGACGCCTGCGGCTGCAGCCAGTTCGAAAACCACATCCGCGCGGTTGCGGGCTGGCCGTTGGGCTCCCCCGCGCGCCACTCCGACGCCGAGATGCTGAACCTGATCGGGGAAGAAGCCCACACCTGGGCCGATCTCGCCGCCGAACCCGGCATGTGCATCCATCTCTACGGCAAGCGCGAAGCCCGCGACGGCCGCAAGATGGGCCACGCGACGCGGTTGCGGCCAAGATCCGGCGTATGAACCTGCCTCGTGGGCGCAAATCCGCCATTGCCCCGTGGACAATTCACATCTCCTGGCGTATTAACCGCCCATCCCATGATCCGGGTAACCTATCGTGCGCCAACTCGGCCGCTTGGCAGAGGCATGGTCGTGTGAGCCCGGGAATTCGCCGTTGGGCCTGAAAAGGCCTTTAGATCAACACACTGGAGGATGGACCCCTAGTGCAGGTACTTGTCCGCGACAATAACGTCGACCAGGCGCTCCGCGCCCTCAAGAAGAAGATGCAGCGCGAAGGCATCTTCCGCGAGATGAAGCTCCGCAACTATTTCGAGAAGCCCTCTGAGAAGAAGGCCCGCGAGAAGGCAGAGGCGATCCGCCGGGCTCGCAAGCTGGCACGCAAGAAGTTGCAGCGCGAAGGACTCCTGCCGGGCAAGCCCGTCGTGAAGCCCGGCGCCGATGGCAAGCCCGGCACAGCCGCCGGTGGCCGTCCGCCCCGTCCGCCGCGTCCTTCGTACTGATTTGACGCATTGACATTTCGAGAGGCCGCCGGACCTGCGTTCGGCGGCTTTATGGTGTTGTCAGCACGCAAGGAGTAAGCCGCCCCGTAATCCCGGCCCCCATAAAATCTGCCGTCACGGCCGCGCAGGCGGCCGTCCACGACACCTCTGCTTATTCAGGCGAGCGGCCACACCGTGGATGGCCGCCGTAGCGGCCATGACGTGACGCGTGTCGCTGGCGGTTCGCTCACTTCGATCCTACCAATGCCAGTCACGCCCCCCGCCCCACCCGTCCCGTTTCCCACCCGATCAGCGCACGCTTGCGCGTCAACCCCCAGTGATAGCCCCCCAGGTTGCCGTCGCCGCGCAGCACACGGTGACACGGCACTACGAAGGAGATCGGATTGCGCCCGACCGCCGACCCGACTGCGCGCGACGCAGTTGGCTGCCCAAGATGGCGCGCAATATCGGCATAGGTCACGGCACGCCCCATCGGGATCTTGAGCAGCGTCTCCCACACGCGAACCTCGAAATCCGTCCCGATGAGCACCAGCCGCACGGGTTGCTCGGGCGCCCACTGCCCCGGCTCGAACACGCGCTGCACCAACGCGGCTGTCCTCTCCGGCGCTTGCCTGAAGCGAGCGGCCGGCCAGCGCCTGGTCATGTCGGCCAGCGCTTCCTCCCGTGATTGCCCCGCGTCCTCGTCGACGAAGGCGAGCCCCGCCACGCCGCGCTCGGTGGCAAATAGCACGGCCTCACCGAACGGCGTCGAATGGAAGCCATAGGCGATTTCGAGACCCGCCCCGCGACGCTTCACGTCGCCCGGCGTCATCGCTTCATACGAAACGAACAGATCGTGCAGCCGCCCCCCGCCCGACAGGCCGACCTCGTGTGCCGCCTCGAGAACGCTAGCCGAGCCAGACAGCAGCCCGCGCGCATGATCGAGCGTGATCGCCTGCACGAACGCCTTGGGCGACAGCCCGCACCATCTGGTGAACAGCTTCTGGACATGCGCACCGCTGAGCCCCAGATGCGCCGCCAGCGCATCGAGATCAGGCTGATCCGTCCAGCTCTCGGAAAGAAACCGGATCGCGCGTCGAACCAACTCGTAGTCGCGCCCGCCTGTCGGCGTCACGGCCGGCAATTTCGACGAAGACAAAGCGGCTGACTGTATCGAGCGCGACATGAGCGTGGTTTCCAACATGGCAAGCCTCGAAGCTGGTACACCTTCAGCATCATCCGAACGGTTGGAATCGCCTGGGCGTTTCGAAGATCGGATAGAAGTGCTCTAGGAGCGGCTGGCGCCGAAATCGACCCGTTTCTTGATGACGCGATCAAATCCTTGGCCCGCCGCGCGCAAACAGCAGCGCTTCACGCAAGACCGGCGCGAGCTCGACCTTTTCCTCGTCGGTGAGAAACCCGCCGAAGGCATGCTCCACCCCATGCGAAGCGAGCGCAATCGCCGTCCGCCCATCGCCCCCGCGCCGCAAGCGTACATCCACCCAGGCGGCAGTCAGTGCCGTCGACCGGCTTCGTCCCCGCACGTCGACGTGCGTCAGCGTCAGCTTGCCGTCCTCGATTTCGATGATCTCGAGCTGCCGCCCCGACCGGTAGTTGCGACGGAAGGCAAACCAGATCAGCACGACGTCGGGGCGCGTCCCAGGACGTGGTGTACGAGGCGGGGGAGGCAAGGGGCCCCGCGGCGTTGCGCGTAGGGAGGCCGTAGGCCGACCGGAGAGCAACGCCGCGGGGCGCCAAAAAAATTTCTTCCCCGCTGTCCACAGCCCCTGAGGGGGC
>CANJPN010000513.1 GCA_947475855.1 Bradyrhizobiaceae bacterium | reverse complement strand
CGCCCCCTCAGGGGCTGTGGACAGCGGGGAAGAAATTTTTTTGGCGCCCCGCGGCGTTGCTCTCCGGTCGGCCTACGGCCTCCCTACGCGCAACGCCGCGGGGCCCCTTGCCTCCCCCGCCTCGTACACCACGTCCTGGGACGCGCCCAGGATGCGGTCCACGCCAATATCTCGGGCAGCCGTGCCGGCGCCATCCTGCGACTTGGCGATCGCCTCCAGCTCGTGTGCGGCGGTGACGATGCTGGCGCCAGTGTCCTTCACAACCGGGGTCCAGTCATGTCCTTCGATGGCGGCGTGCGTCAGATCGTGCAACTCGGTCGCGATCGCCGCGTCGAACACATAGCGCGGCTCCAGCGCCAGCATATTGGCATTGAGCGGCAGGACCTTGGTCTGGATTGCGGTGTTCGGCTTCTGGTTGGCGGAGCGCATTGCAGAGGTTCCTTTGCGGTAAAGCTTTCCCGTTGGGCGCCGGCAGGGCCCATGGGATATGGCGGGGAAAGTGGCGAACTGGACGGAGGGCTACGACACGATGCCAGCGGCACCAGAAAACGTTTTGGGCAACCGATGCCTTACAAACTAAGGCTATCAGAACCACCCGAACCTCAACCTAGGCGATTAGTTTTAACATTTTGCTACCTTAAGTAGCTGAAATATATTAGAAGTTGTGCTTACATTCGCGCATAGATGGCTCGCTCTTCCGGGCATACTCGCTGTGCCACTTCGACGAAACTTATGGAGGGGCGAACCGACGGCGCGTGGGCGACAGCGCGAATGCGTTTGCCGCTGCCGCCGGCGCAATGATCCCCTCGAGTACGGCGCACTTTTCGCATCGCTCATCGCCAGCCTGCGTCGAGAACTGACAACTCGTACTTTGTCCGGCCTCGTCACACTCGCCGTGTCTCGATCAGATCCCCATCCTGCGTCCATCGAGAAGTTCATCGACTACGAGACCGCTCGTTTTCGACCGGACCAGGACAACCTGCCAGCTCTTGAAGTCGCATTTTGTGCAGACCGGTACAGGTTCCTGACGATCATTGGCGGACTTGAGCGGTAAAACTGCTTGCACGCGTCTTGTGATTTGGGAGACTTTGGCTGCGAGCGCCCGAGAGCGGCGCATCGACATGGGAGGACACCCGATGTTGAAACATTGCGTTGCGCTTGCAGCGGTGATGTCGACGTTGGCTTGGCAGCAGGCAGCGGCACAGTCTGACTATCCCAATCGGCCAATCACCATGATCGTACCCTTCCCCGGAGGCGGCGGCGCCGACGCCGTGCCGCGGTTGACGCAAGAAGCCTTGGCGGAGGCGCTCGGCCAGCCGGTGGTGATCGAGAACCGGCCAGGAGCAGGCGGTACGCTGGGCGCCGTCGCGGTGATGCGTGCCAATCCCGACGGTTACACCGTGCTCAATACACCGATGCCGCCGATCACGATCAACATGTTCTTGCAGAAAAATTTCCCATACGATCCCAAGACCGCATTCGTGCCGGTCACGCTTGCCGTCGTCGCCCCCCTCGTCATCGCCGTCAACGCGTCGCTCCCAGTCAAGAATATGGCCGAGCTCGTCGCCTACGCACGCGCGAATCCCGGCAAGTTGAACTACGGCAGCGCCGGTATAGGCACGGGTCACCACATCGCTGGCGAGCTCTTGAAGAGCATCGCTGGTATCGATGTCGCGCACGTGCCCTATCGCGGCAGCGGCCTGCTGATCCAGGACCTGCTTTCCGGGTCGATTCAGATCGGCTTCGGCACCCCACCGGCCATCATGTCGTTTGTCGAGCAAGGCAAGCTCAAGGCGCTCGCCGTGGCAGAGGCGAAACGCTATCCAGATCTTCCCGAGCTGCCGACCATTCACGAGACCTTCCCCGGCGTCATCGCACCATCGTGGAACGGCCTGTTTGTGCCGGCAGGCACGCCGCGTGCGGTCGTCGAGCGCTTGAACCAAGCGATGAATGTCGCACTGAAGAATCCGCGTGTTGTTGCCAATTTCAAGTTGCAGGGAATGCTTGCCGTCGGTGGTGAGCCAGAGGTGCTGGCCAAGCTGATCGACGACGATCTCGCACACTGGGGCAAGGTGCTGCCGGCGATCGGGTTGCACCCGCAGTGACTTTGAAATGAGTAATCGGGAAGGAGACCTGCGTATGTCTGCAGGATCGAGCAAGCCACACATCCCAACCCGAGCGTTGGGCAAGTGCGGCCTGGACGTGTCCGCAATCTCCTTCGGCACGGGCGACAATGCGGGGCTGATGGTCAAGGGCAGCGAAGCCCAGCAGACCGCTGCATTGGCTCGCGCGCTGGAACTCGGCATCAATTTCTTCGACACCTCGCCCGATTATGGCAAGGGCTTGGCGGAAACGAACCTTGGCAGAGCACTCGCCACGCTGCGGCCGCCGAAGGTGATCGTGTCGACCAAGGTCGAGATCATGCCATCCGATCTCGATGACATCGCTGGAAAAGTCGTCCGATCGCTCGATGACAGCCTGCGGCGGCTAGGGCGTCAGTCGGTCGACATTCTGATGATCCACAATCCCCCCCGTTTGCAGCGCAATTCGTCGGCCGCCTATTGGACGCCACTGACGCCAGCGGACTTCCTTGGACCGGCTCTCGAAGGGCTGGAGCGCGTCCGGGCCCAGGGCAAGGCACGACACTTCGGGTTCACATGTGAGAATGCCGAGCCGGCGGCGGTGATCCCGCTGCTCGAGACCGGCAGGTTCGCCGCCATCAATTGCTGGTATAATCTGGTCAATCCCACTGCCGGACGGGCGTTGCCGCTGGGCGTTAAAGTCGGCGTCGACTATGACGATTACGGCGGCATCATCACGGCTGCGGGCCGCTGCGGCGTTGGCGTCGCCGTCATCAGGCCGCTCGCCGGCGGCGGGCTGACTGGCCAGGTCGTCGCCGCCGGTGCAGCAGGCCGGCACGCGCTCGCTGGGGGACAATACACGCGCAAGCCCGAGACCTTCCAGCCCGAAATCGAGCGCGCCCGAGCGTTCGCCTTCCTCGATCGCAGCGACCGCTCGCTGCCGCAGGCGGCCTACCAATTCGCGTTGATGCATCCTGCTGTCAGCACAGTCGTAGGCGGATATTCCGATCTCGATCAGCTCGAGGAAGTGGCCAAGGCTGCCGGAATGGGATCGCTCGACGCCGCGGAGGAGCAAGCCGTCGAACGCGTCTGGGCGTGCAATTTCGGATTGTCGTGATCATGGAGTGAGCATCTCATGCTGACGAAAGAGAAGAACGAACTTCTGTGCCGCGTCGGCCCTGACAGCCAGATGGGCCGGATGATGCGGCGATATTGGATGCCGATGGCGCTGTCGGGAGAGCTGGAAGCGGGCGGGGCGGTGCGGCGGATCAGGCTACTGGGCGAGGACCTCGTCGCATGGCGCGCACCCGACGGCAGTGTCGGCCTGATCGACGAGTTCTGCCCGCACCGCGGCGCATCGATGGTTCTCGCCCGCAACGAGGATTGCGGCCTGCGCTGCATCTACCATGGCTGGAAGATCGCCGCCGATGGACAGGTGATGGAGACGCCCCCCGAGCCCGACTACAGCACGCGCAAGGACCGAGTGCGCTCGACCGCATATCCGGTGCGCGAATCCGGCGGCATCATCTGGGCCTATATGGGCCCCAGCGAGGCGATGTCGCCGCCTGTCGACTTCGAGTTCGCCGGTCTCCCCGCAAGCCATGTCCTGATCATGAAGACGCGCGAGGAATGCAATTGGGCGCAGACGGTGGAGGGCGTGATCGATTCCGCGCACTCGAACTATCTGCACTCGAGCGGCATCGTTCCAAACGCGGGCCTCGCAATCACCGAAGACAAGGGCGATGTCAACGCCAAGGCCCAGTTCGAGCGGCCGTCAAACGACGGCGCACCGCGGCTCGAGGTCGAGGACACACCCTACGGATTCCGCTACGCCGCAATTCGTCGACCGCTCGTTGCAGCCGAGCGCAACAAGTATGTGCGCGTGACACTATTCGTGGCCCCGATCCACGCGATCTTTCCCGCGCCAAAGGGGTGGGGCTCGATGCAGATGTTCACGCCGCTCGACGATACCTCGACGATGTTCCACTATATCCTGTGGCGCTACGATGCGCCGATCGACGGTGCAACGAGGGAGCGTTATTTGCTCAGGCACGGCATGAGACCTGGGATCGATATGGACGAAAACTTCCGCAAGGTGCGCAATCGCGCCAACAATTGGCAGCAGGATCGCGAGGCTATGCGCCGCGGCGACAGCTACTCAGGCATCGCGGGCATCAACACTGAGGACTTTGCCGTTCAGGAGAGCATGGGACTGATCATCGACCGCTCGCGCGAGCACTTGGGCGCCAGCGATCGGGCAGTCGCCAATTTCCGGCGCGTGATGCTTGAAAGCGTGGAGCGATTCACAGCGACTGGTGAGCCGCCGATCGGCCTGCGTACAAAGGTCGACTATGGCCAATTGCGTAGCGCCGAAGCGATGCTGCCGCACGACATGCCTTGGCAGGCAGGTGTGGAGCGTGCACAGGCTGCCGAATGACAATATCGAGCAGTCTTGCGCTCTCATGGCTGACTGAATGGCTGCGGAGCTTGGCGCTGACGGGTTTCAGGCGCCATCGCTAATCGTTCAATTGCCCTCCTTGGCAACGTCGGAGCGGCGACCGGGGGAAAGCCGGATTGGGAGAACTCGAGCACAATCGGACCTACTATTGCGGCTCTGTTCCGTTCCAATGTAGCGCTATCCTCTAAGCCAAGGCGCCAGCCAGACAGGATCGCGGCGTGAGCTCGTGTCCGTCGCGCTCGATCATGCGGCGCCAGCCGAGGTAGCTCGGCAGATATT
>CANJPN010000512.1 GCA_947475855.1 Bradyrhizobiaceae bacterium | reverse complement strand
GGCCACGATAGAAGTCCACAGCGTCTTGTGCCGTTGCCGTCGCCGTTAAGGCAGCAACTGATGCTGCTATGCCTGCCATGACAGCAATTGCATTGCGCGTTCGGCCCACCACGATACCTCCCGAATGTAGTTACGTCCGATTGATGGGAACTGAGCCCGCTGAGGGGCGATCAGTCAAGCCGGGTTGCGGCCAGCTTGCGGCTGGTCCCCTGGCCGATTTTACGAATGCCTGGGTGGCGTCTTGCCGGAGCGGCCTCAGGCAGCGACCAGATACCCGATGCGATTGCCACTATGTGCCCGGTAGCGTTCCAGTTCTTCTTGGACTTCGCGCGGATGCAGCGGGCGACCGGTAGACTCGATCCGCTGCATCTCGAGGGCCAACAACCGCTCGAGGATCGGCTGCGCCGTCTGGTGCAGCATGCCGATCGTCGCGATGGTACGTGCCGGCATGTTCGAGGGAATTTTCGGGAAACCAATCCAGACGAGGATGTTCTTTACGAAATCCGGGCTCCAACTCGTCAAGCGGCCGAGCAGGGCCATCAGGCTGATGCCAAGGCCCTCGCGGAAGCGATAGCCGTGAGCGTCCATCCAGTCGAAGAGTTTCGACATCAGGAGATCCTGCATCCGGATCGCCGAGGTCACACGATAGTCCCGCCATTCCGCGACAATATCGAAAGCCGGTTCCACCTCGAAGTCTGCGGGCGCGATCGTATCAACGGCGGTCACACCGATGCGCTCGAAGAAATCGCGATTGGTCATCGCGAGCCGCGTCGGAAAGCTCGGCAGCGACATCGCACCACCACTCGCCTTGACGAAGCCGTGGCGCACGAGTTTGGAGCAGAAGAACTGATCGTCGCCTGCGAGTTCCATTGAGAAATCGTAGGGGATACCGCCGAACAGGCCTGCACGCGACCGCGCAACATGCTCCGCGGCAAAAACGGCCGCCCGATGCGCCAGAGCGGCATCGCGATGGCGGAACAGCACGGCACGGCCGAGGCCGTGGTCGAGTGTCTTGTCGATCGGCGACCAGATCGAACCTTCCTCGATCAAAGCCTCGATCATCCAGCGCTGACCATCCTCGTCGACGTGGACCAGACCAACGTGGCTGAACTGGCTGTCGGCGTCGCCGATCCGGGCGATCGCCGCGGAATTGTGGAGCTTGCCACGTACCAGGAGGACGTCGCCGGCTTGCAAGACAGGGCGCTCGCCCACACGCAGTGCGGGGTGCATCAATGTCCAGTCCGGCGGTCCTTCGAAAGCCCTGTAGGTTCGTTCGCCCGGGCCGAGGCGCTGATAGTCGTTGGCAACCTCTCCGACGATATCGACGGTGTAGCGCAGGATACGCATGGCGTTGCGGACCGCGAGGGGCGCAGCGTCGCGCATCAGCCCTTGCGCCTGCCATTCGAGGATGCGATCGCGTAGTGTCAGGTAGAGGTCGAACAACTCGTCGGCGGCAGGCCGTGCGATCCGCTTCACTTCAGCGGGATCGAGGGCTGCGAAGTCGGTGTCGTAGACCGCCTGGTAGAGCGCCTGCATGTTGGCGATCAGGTCAGCCGAACCGGCAGCCGGGCGCGCGACGATCGCTCGCCAGCGACCGATTGCGGCGGCCAGTAGCATGTGGCCATTTCCCTGCAAACCGCCCCTCCCAGGTCCCGTGTGCTTACGCCGCAAGCCCGAATGCCCGATTTTGCTAGATCATATCAGACCTAGCGCGGCGCGGCACTAGACTGGAAGTGCAACCGGCGAAGCATTGAGATATGCGCGCATAGTACTTGTTTGCCTGCCCTGAATACCTGGTGCTCGGGGCAGAAACGAAGAAGGGCGGCATCACTGCCGCCCTTCGTGTCTTCTCAAGTGGATTTCCGGTCAGTGCGCCAGCGGCGTCCCCGCGCCCCAGACGTAGATGCAGGCGAACAGAAACAGCCAGACCACGTCGACGAAGTGCCAGTACCAGGCTGCCGCTTCGAAGCCAAAGTGTTGCTTCGACGAGAAGTGCCCGGCCAGCGCACGCATCAGGCAGACGAACAGGAAGATCGTACCGATCAGCACGTGCGCGCCGTGGAAGCCGGTCGCCATGAAGAACGTCGAACCGTAGATGTGGCCCGCGAAGCTGAAGCCGGCATGCATGTATTCGTAGGCCTGGCAGGCCGTGAACAGCATACCCAGCACGACGGTGCAGATGAGGCCCCAGACCAGGCCCTTGCGGTCGTCCTTGAGGAGGGCGTGGTGGGCCCAGGTCACTGTCGTGCCCGACAGCAGCAGGATCACCGTGTTGATGAATGGCAGACCCCAGGGATCAAAGGTGCCCTTGAAGCTTCCGGGAATCTCGGTCGCGGTCTGCGCTATCGCCTTGGGAGGCCAGTGGCCACCGGTCAGCGCGTGCCGATCGACCATGCCGAGGATCGATTTGTCCGATGGGGTAATGCCATCGGGCCCGTAGATCGGCATCGGATGGATCTCGCTGGGAAACAGCGCGACGCCGAAGTAGGCCCAGAACCACGCGACGAAGAACATAACCTCCGACGCGATGAACAGTATCATCCCGTAGCGCAGATGAAGTTGCACGACGGGTGTATGGTCGCCTTTGTGCGCTTCCTTGATGACGTCACGCCACCACATGAAGGCGATCAGGCAAACCAGTGCGGCCCCGATATAGAACAGCGTCGCGCCTTTGAGGTTGGTCCCGAAGATGTCGAGGCCGCCCTTGGATGTGCGCATCCAGACGATGGCGCCGATCGCCATCACCAGTGCGCTCAGCGAAGCGAGCGCAGGCCATGGGCTCGGATCTACCAGATGGTAGTCATGGTTAGGCTTGGCGTGTCCGTCGGCCATATCTTGTAGTCTCCCTTCCGTTCCTGTCCGCGTCTGCGCCGTCATCCCAACCAGGGCGACGCAAGATCTCTCAACTCGATGAGGGGGCCCGACGCCCGCTCAGGTACCCGCGCTCAGCCCCCGCTGCCTAAGCTGACCGCTGGCGCAACCGCTGCAGCCTTCGGTTTATCGACCGGATAAAAAGTGTACGACAGCGTGATTTCTTTGACCTTGCGGCCGTCCTTATCGTCCTCGATGGCGGGATCGACATAGAAACTCACAGGCAAATCGATCGTCTCCCCCGGCTCGAGCCGCTGCTCCTGGAAGCAGAAGCACTCGAGCTTGTTGAAGAAAGACCCGGCGATGTCCGGCGAGACGTTGAAGCTCGACGTGCCCACGAGGGGCCGATCGGATGTGTTGGTGGCCCGGTAGAACGCGAGCTTATTTTCACCGATACGAACCTCGACTGTCCGCACGACCGGTTCGAATGACCACGACAGCCCGTTGACGTTGGCGTCGAAGCGGACGGTCACCACGCGATCCAGGATCTTCTCGGAAGCCTTCGTCACGCGCTGTGTCGTGCCGCCGTAACCAGTGGCCTGGCAGAACATCTGATAGAGGGGCACGGCCGCATAGGCCATGCCGAGCATGCCCAATGCCAAGAGACCCATGATGGCACCCACGCGCTGATTGCGCCGCTGACTGGTGCCTGCGGCGAGCTCATCGCGGATTGTGCTGCTGGACCGGTTCAGCATGTCCCCGCCTGCTTGCACACGACAGGATCGGTAATCGGGATGTTCTTGCCCTTGGCACCGATAGACGAGGTGCCATCCTTGCGGAACGCGTTCGGGCCGAGCCGAACGATCGTGGCTGCGTAGAAGATGATCACGAGGGCGCCGAGCCCGAGCGCAATGGCAAGCGAGCGCGCTTTGCGCCGCTGGAGCCATTTCTCGCCACCAGGAATCTCATCGACCATGGACGTCATCATCCGAATGCGGCTCCAACGACCCTCTCCACCAACAAGGCGGCGAACAGGAGGAATAGATAGAGGATCGAGAACCCGAACAGCCGGCGCGCCGCTTTCTCGGCAGCATCGCCCTCGCGTTCACGATGTACCTTGACGGCCGCAGCCACAAACAGCGCGCCACCGACAACCGATACGATCAGATACGCCATGCCACCCAGGCCGATGAACGCGGGGGCAACGCCCAGAGGGGCAAGAATAAGAGAGTAGAGCAGGATCTGACGGCGCGTCTCGTCACCGCCGGCCACGACCGGGAGCATGGGAACGCCAACACGTTCGTATTCCTTGCAGCGGTAGAGAGCGAGCGCCCAGAAGTGGGGCGGCGTCCACATGAAGATGATGAGAAACAGCAGCACACTCTCGATAGACACGGAGCCAGTGACCGCTGCCCAGCCGATCATCGGGGGAAAAGCGCCTGCCGCGCCGCCGATGACGATGTTCTGGGGCGTGCTGCGCTTCAACCACATCGTATAGATCAAGACGTAGAAGGCGATGGTGAAGGCCAGCAGCAGACCCGCGACCCAATTCACGATAGCGCCAAGTGTCAGTACAGAAAGCACGGACATCACCACGCCAAAGCCAAGCGCTTCGTCCGGAGTGACACGCCCGCGCGGGATCGGGCGCTCTGCGGTGCGGCTCATCCGGGCGTCGATATCCGCGTCGTACCACATGTTGAGCGCGCCGGACGCGCCAGCGCCGATCGCGATGGCCAGAATTGCAATGGCGCCGAGAACAGGGTGGATGCCGCCGGGTGCCGTGACCATGCCGACGAGAGCCGTGAACACGACGAGAGACATGACACGCGGCTTCATCAGAGCGAAGAAATCGCCGACGTAGCCGCCGAAGGTCTCGACAGATTCCGGTCCTATATCCGACGTACCCGATTTGCTCTCAACGCTTGCCATATCGCGCCTTGCCGAACTTCGTCGCCACTGTGGCAATTCTAATCCGGCTACGTGCCGGGCATGCAAAGAGTCGCGCGC
>CANJPN010000511.1 GCA_947475855.1 Bradyrhizobiaceae bacterium | reverse complement strand
GCGTGATTTTCTCAGAGACGAGGGTTTCGACGTGCGCTCCCTCAAGGGGTTCGGCATTTCGGAGTTCGGTGGTCCAGCGGGCCGTAAGACCGAGCAGGAGATCATCGAGCTTGGACGCGAGGTGATCGGTGAGGCTGGTCGCGGGGGAAGCACCGCCGAGGGGCTGCTCGTATCGTGTGGCGGCTTGCGCACACTTGGGGTTGCCGAGCCGCTCGAGACGAGCGCGGGCGTGCCCGTGGTGGCCAGCACACCGGCTGCGTTCCGGTACGCGGTCAAGCTGGCGGGGCGCGATGGGAGCTATCCCGGCCATGGCAGGTTGCTGGCGCGGGCGTGAGGCTGCGCCGCTGGTTCACCGTGTTGGGACTCCCCTGTCTCCCGCTCCTGCACGGTGGCGCGCGATGCCGTGGCATTGCCAACTGTTTACTGCGGGCTCATAACGCCCGGCAGGTTTCACGGGGAAAGCGCGCATGTCTGCCAAGCTTCAGCTCACGATTGCCTGCGGCGACTACGAGATCATCCGGCCGCTCAAGGACGGCACGGTGAAGCCTGACGGTATCGAACTGACGTTCCTGACGGAGATGGATTCCAACACGCGGCATCACCGCTACATGCACGGCCGCGAGTTCGATGTCGCGGAGCTGTCGGGGTGCACGTATCTGATCGCCCGTGGCATGGGCGAGCAGTTCATGTCGTTGCCGGTGTTCCTGCATCGCCGCTTCCGTCATGGCGCGTTCTACGTGAACACCAAGGCGGGGATCAAATCGCCTCGGGATTTGAATGGCCGTCGCGTCGGTGCGAAGTCCTGGACGGCGTCCGCGATCCTGTGGATGCGCGGCATTCTCGAGAGCGAGTATGGCGTCGATCTCAGGTCGATCACATGGTTTACCGATCTCGACGAACACATCGACGGCTTCGAGCCGTCGAAGGATTTCAAGGTTTCGCGCATTCGCGATGACCAGTCGATCGAGGACATGCTGGTCAATGGTGAGGTCGATGCGCTGCTGCATCCCGACATCATCGAGCCGATGGAGAACAAGGACCCGCGTGTGGCGCGTCTGTTCACCGACTTCAAGGGCGAGCAGATCGGCTACTTCAAGAAGACCGGGATTTTCCCGATCATGCACGTGACGGCGATCAAGCCGGAGGTGCTGGATAGGCATCCTTGGGTCGCGCACAGCCTGATGGTTGCGTTCAACAAGGCAAAGGCCTTGACGATGCGTCGGATGGAGAATCCGCGCATCATTCCACTCGCGATGTGGCGGGAGGAGTGGGAGGCGCAGCGCGAGATCTTCGGCCGCGATCCCTGGGAGTACGGGCTGACGCCCGGCAATGTGAAGAACCTCGAGACGATGATCGGCTATGCGCACGGGCAGGGTTTGATCCCGCGTCCTATGAAGCTCGATGAGCTGTTTCTCAATCCGACCGCGGGGGCAAAGCGGGACGGGATTTTCCGATATTGAGGTCGCTGAAGGGGCGCATGCCGATCAGCATGCTCTACCTCTACCTCGCTCGCGTTCCCGGCCGAGGCGACGAGACGAGAGCCGGGATCTTTCCCAGATGTCATGAGTGTAAAGGCTCCGGCTCTCGCAATTCGCGCGTCCGAGGCGGCATAGGGTTAGGGCGGTGCACGGGGCTTCGGTTTTGGACCTGCATCTGCACTACGGCGTAAACAGCATAGCGGTGAGTTCGTCCAGGAGCGCGTCGGCGTCGGCGGCGGTGGAGCCTGTGCCGAAGGCGTAGTGATCGGGGCGCACGAGAACGACGGCGGCCTGATGGTGATCCAGCCAATCGCGCAGTACGCTGTCGCATTCGTCGATTTGTATGACGCCGGCTGCCGGGGGAGATCCGATCGTGGCGAGCTTCGCGCCCAGGCGATTGACGCGCGGATCGCCGGCAAGAGCGGTAATGTCGACGCCTCGGGTGATGACGCGGAAGGTGGAGCCGGTCAGATCGTCGAGCAACGTCTCGCGACCTTGATGACGCACGCGCGGTTGCGGGAAAATGGACCCGACGGCTCGGTTGCGGTCGCGGCGCGAGAGTATGCCGCTGGTGAGATCGGGGATCAAATTCTGGCGCACGCGTTCGACGCCGCGCGGATCGGCGAGCAGTTCGGCGTCGCGCAGCGCAGCCTTGGCGGGATCGAGTTCGCAGATGAGGCGGCCGAGATTGTTCGCTGCTTGCGTCGTGCCGCGAACGTGCGGTGTGCGCTCGTCGGTGTAAGTTGCCAGCAGCATGTCTGCCGGCGCATTCTCGCGCAGAATGAGATCGAGCTTCCATGCGAGGTTCATCGTGTCGCGCAGGCCCTGGCACATGCCCTGACCGAGGAACGGCGGTGTCATGTGTGCAGCGTCACCGGCCAGGATGATGCGGCCCTGGTGCCATTGCTTGGCGACGAGGGCGTGGAACCGATAGGTCGATGATCGCCATAGCGTGGCGGTGTCAGGTGTGATCCAGCGTGAGAGGACGTTCCAAATCTGTGTTTCTTGGTTCATCTGTTCCGGCGTCTCGCCTGGCAACAGCATCAACTCCCAGCGACGATGCCGGCCTGGACAGACCACGTAGGTCGTTGGCCGAGACGGATCGCAATATTGCACGTTGGTTGGCGGCAGTTTGGAAAGATGCGCCTGATCGACGACCGCGTCGACGACCAGCCAGGGTTCGTCGAATTCGAGATCGTCGAAGCCAATGCCGAGTTGCCGGCGAATAGGGCTCGTGCCGCCATCGCAGGCGACGAGGAAGGACGCTTGAATATCTTCTTTGGTGCCGTCTGGTGCGCGAACCGTTAGCGTGACGCTGCCGGCGTTTTGGTGGATGTCGGTGACTTCGGAGCCGAGGCGGACCTCGACACTGGTGCGCTCATTGGCGGCATCGCGCAGGATCTGGTCCACTGGCGGTTGCGAAAAGAGGTAGTTGGGGGGCCATCCCAGGGCATAGGGCGGCGGTTGGGTGATCAGCTTGATGATGATCTTACCGTCGAGACCACGATAGATCGTACGATCGAAAGTCGTGGTATGCGGCAGCACACGGCCGGCTAGTCCAAGGTGCTGGAAGGTCCGCATCGCTTCGTGGTCGAGCGATACGGCGCGGGGGCGGGAGAAGACTTCACGGTCACGTTCGATGGCCAGGGTGCGGATTCCGCGTTGGCCGAGCAAATTGGCGAGCGTTGCTCCGACGGGTCCCAAGCCGATGATCGCGACGTCGATCGCAGGCTTACTCGCCATACCGCGCAGGCCTTTCCGAAGAGTTCACGTCGTCGTGCTGCCGCTGCTCAACCCGTCAGCCGCTCGATCTGGGCGCCGACGCCGGTCAACTTTTCTTCCAGGTGCTCGAAGCCGCGGTCGAGGTGGTAGACGCGGTTGATCATCGTCTCGCCATCAGCCATCAGGCCCGCGATCACGAGCGAGACAGACGCGCGCAGGTCGGTCGCCATCACCTGGGCGCCGGTCAGGCGCTTGACGCCTTTGATGGTGGCGGCGTCGCCATGAAGCTGGATTTCGGCGCCGAGGCGGGCCAGCTCCTGGACGTGCATGAAGCGGTTTTCGAAGATGGTTTCGCGGATAACGCTGGTGCCGCCGGCGCGTGTCATCAGCGCCATGAACTGCGCCTGGAGATCGGTCGGGAAGCCCGGGAAGGGTTGGGTTTCGATCGACAGGGGTTCGATCCCCTTGCCGTTGCGGCGAACGCGGATGCCGTTCTCGGTGTCCGTGACTTCCGCCCCTGTCGCGACGAGGGCGTCGAGCGCGGTATCCAGCAAATGGCGGCGGGTTCCTTCCAGGACGACATCGCCGCCTGTCGCGGCGACCGCCATCGCGAACGTTCCGGTTTCGATCCGGTCGGGCAGCACGGTGTGCGTTGCGCCTTCCAGCCGGTCGCGGCCCTGGATGCGGAGTGTCGACGAACCGATGCCTTCGATCGTCGCTCCCATCTTGGTCAGGCAGAGGGCAACGTCTCCGATTTCGGGCTCGCGAGCTGCGTTCTCGATGACGGTCTCGCCACGAGCCAGGGATGCCGCCAACAGGGCGGCGTGCGTGGCGCCGACGGAGACCTTCGTGAAGATGATGCGGCCGCCGCGAAGGCCCTTGGGTGCGCGCGCGACGATGTAGCCGCCGTCGATATCGATTTCAGCTCCAAGCGCCTTCATCGCGACAAGGTGCATATCGATCGGACGCGTGCCGATGGCGCAACCGCCGGGCATGGAGACGCGGGCCTGGCCGCAGCGGGCGACGAGCGGCCCCAGGACCCAGAAACTGGCCCGCATTCGGCTGACCATCTCGTAGGGGGCGGTCGTGTCTACGATATCGCGGGCGGTTAGATGATAGGTCTCGCCCATCGGCGATGCGGGTTGGGCCCGCTTTCCTTCGATCGAATGATCGACGCCGTGATTGCGCAGGATTCGCGCGAGGATCGCCACATCGGCGAGGTTGGGCATGTTCTTGAGCGTCAAGCGCTCTGACGTCAGCAAAGCCGCGATCATCAACGGCAAAGCGGCGTTCTTGGCACCGGAAATCGGGATCGAGCCTTCGAGCCGCTGCCCGCCGATGATCTTGATTCGGTCCATAGTGGCCCCCTGCAGCTCGATGCGCCCCAGATCAGATGATCTGATTCGCGTGAATCTGACCCCATTTACGCGCGGCAGCATGGCTCTGCAACCGCGCCATGGGACGCGCTCCCATACCGCAGGGGAATCGCTTGAAAGCATTCAGGCGGCTCCCCGTAGGACGTCGGCAAGGTAGCCGGTGTTCCATGCCGCTTTTTTTCTTCGTACTTTCAAGCTCGCAGTCGCTTTGGTCGAGCGCATCAGGTTGAGGCCTATGTGCTTGACGATG
>CANJPN010000510.1 GCA_947475855.1 Bradyrhizobiaceae bacterium | reverse complement strand
GCCATGATGGCGACGTTCTGCCAGCCGTTCGGTGCCCCAGACGCGATCGTCATCCTGTCGGTGACGGTCACACCGCCCGCCGCCGCTGCCGCCTTGATCTGATCGCGTACGGGAACGCTAGGCGCATGCCCGGTGAGCTCGACGGCACGACCGCGAAGCGAGGCTGCCCACGTGAACGGCTTCACCACCGGCGGGATCACGCGATCGGACTTGACCGAGATGCCCTGCGGAAGCGAGCGGGTAAGCTCGCCACGCATCGTCTCGTATCCCTTGGAGCTGTCGGCCTCGCCTTCGAGCACTAGACCTGCCGCTTCGAGACCGGCCTTGCCGCCGGGCTTCAGCGCTGCGAGTTGGCGCAGAGCAAACGCGGTGCCGGTGAGCCAAAGCTTCTGTTCCGGCGCGCCGCGCGCCAGATCCATTCTGTCCTCGACCTTATGCTTAGGGAACGATGTGCGCACCGAAGCCAGAATCGCCTTTCGGGCGGCTTCATTCGGCACGAAGCCCGTAAGTGAAAGCACGCCTTCATTGGTTGTGGCGTGCCAGACGTAGCTCTTTACGAATTGCAGAACCTCTATGCGATCCTCGAGGCTGCGAACGCCCCAAACCTTGGCGGCTTCCGTTGCCGGCCGCCGCTGGTCGCTCTCTTCTTCCGCGCGACCAGTGATCACACCATCGCGGCCGATGAAGGAGACGTTTGCCCAGCCGAGATTATTGCGGGCAAGGTGCTCGTTGGCGCGTTGCTCGAGATCGTTTTGAACCCGCCTCTGCATGTCGAGCGTTGCCACCCAAAGCAAGGCGATCAGCGGCAGGAGACCCCACAACCAGCGCACCGGATTGCACTTCTGCATGTCCCACCCTCACTCCGGACACCACCACGACATGCCCATCACGGCGGGCAATGCGCGGCTCGACGCCACCTGATCTTTTAACCGCGGTTGCAACGCAACCTCATCCCAACTCACCGTGCCGCAGAATACCTCGCCCGTCATCGTTGTGCTCAGCAGCGCAACGAGCAACCGTGAAGGATCCGTGGCAGGATCGAGCCCCATGAAGTGAGTTATAGACACGTGGTCGCAGCAAGGGAAGATGGACGAGCGTCCTATCTCCCGTGTGCTGGGCGGCTTATCCGAAAGTACGGGGGGCTAGATAGCGCAGCACTGACGGGGTGTCGGGTGGAGTGGCCATCCACCCGATTTGTTTGCATTCAATTGCTTGCGGCCAGTCGCTGCGGTGCAGGCGCATCGTCAGTCGTCGGAGCAAGCGTCGTGCGCTGCGGGACGCCGCTGGGTTTGCCGTAGTTCGGGCTGAACGGCTCGCTCGGATCGTCGGGATCTCGGCGACGGTTTGCAGGGGGCGCTACCTGCGAGGGGAGACCGTCGGCTTCTAACTCGGGCTCGCGCATTCGCGGTGGGGCCATCGCCTGCTGCTGAGCCTGTTGGTAGCGCACTTAAGCTTCGCGCTCACGCCGGAATTCTTCGTCGGTTGCGCAACCCCCGACCGACAATGCCGCGACGACGACCGCAATTCTTGCGACGACGGCAGCACACGATTTCAACTGAACGCCACGACGCGACGGCAACATCAGACTTGAACTCCCGACAACCAGGCTCGAAAACAAGGCGAGCCAACTGACGGGCATGCTGGACGACGTGTATTAATATGAGGTTACCGGATGTCCCGAATTGCGACGCCGGATCGGGACGAGAGCCGGTAAGAGGAGGCGGTGATGGCGGGCGACTTGGTCGGACGTCTAGCGGGGACCCGGACAGTCGATACCCGGCCAGCCATTTGCAGTTGCGCGATCGCCGATGAATCCTGATCAACCCCACAGTGGCGCAGTCGCGCGCCTTCGCGGTGCTACGCCCGACGACTGGCCGATGATCCGGCGTTGGCTTGGCCAGCCAGAGGTCATCCGCTGGTGGGGACCGCGCGCGACGACGGAGGCCGAGGTGATGCTCGCCATGGGCACGCCGCAGGCGATTTGCCGTATCATCGAAGCTCCGGCACTTGATCAGGCGACCGGACACGCCGGCGATGGCCGCTGGCTCGCTGTCGGATATGCTCACGCCCTCGATGCCGGGTTAGCTGGCCCGCCCCGCCTCGATGCCATGCCCCCAGGAGCTTGGCAGATCGACGTCTTTGTTGCTTCTGCCGAGCATCGCGGCCGCGGCATCGGCGGCTTTGCACTGATGCGGATGCGACAAGAAGTGTTCGAAACCACATTGGCCGTGGCCGCAGCCGTCTTCGTCGCCGTCGGCAACGAAAAGGCGGTCCGTGCCTATGAACAGGCGGGCTTCAGGTGGCGGGCGATCGCGCGCGACGAGGATCGCGGCGCGGAGTGGCTGATGGTTGCTGAGCGCTCGGGCGACACGAGTTCCGACCATCGGCGGTCCAGCGGTATTAACGGCAACTCGAACGGCACGCGGCGGTTGCTGTAGATCGCTGCGTTCGCAGCACGTGAAGAGCGGTGCTATCGATGCGTACCGCCGTTCGGCCCGGCGATGGCGCGGGAAATGGATCGGCAAGAACGCCCTTGCTCGCGAAGTTTTGATCGGCCTCTCAGGGTTTCGTCCGTGCCGGAGTTGGGCTATGCGTCCGAACCGGTTTGAAACGCGCAGTTACGTATCGTTAACCACGACGCTCTAGTTTGCCCTGGGTCGGTGACTTACACTCTGATCGTAACCCCGCGCCAGATCGCCTCGGCGAGTATGTATCCGTAACAATGGCTTATGTGTTTTTCGTTGTAGTTGCCTGCGGTCGCGCGCCCCTATCTGCCCTGACTTCGCCATAAATATGAACTCGAAGCCGTGTCCGACTGCGTTCCCTGGCCGACCCGTGATTGGGCGGGTTTGCCGAGAGCGTCCCACCGTCGCAGATCGCCGCATTGCGTTAACCATCAAGTCCTGTTGGGTTTGGCGGCCTCTCGATCCGCTTTAAGCTGCCGCGCAGACTTCGTAAGTGCCGAATGCGTGCGCTATTCAACAGGTTCTAGTGCAGTGCCAACACGACGCATGAACTGTCACGTGTACGTCGACTTCGACGGCACGATCATGCTTTGCGACACCACCGACTATCTGTTTGAACGGTTCGCGCTTCCCGAGTGGCGGGCCGTCGAAGAGGAGTGGGCGGCTGGCCGAATCGGCTCGCGCGAGTGCATGGCACAGCAGGTTGCATTGCTGCGCGCAACGAGATCCGAGCTGGAAGCCGCAGCCGCCGAACTGGAGATCGATCCGGGTTTTGCTGGTTTTCTTGCGGTGCTGAGGCAACTTGGTGTCGGCGCTACCGTAGTGTCGGACGGTCTCGACCTGGTGATCGACCTTACACTGAGGCGCTTCGGCCTCGAGATTCCCCGCTTCGCGAATCAACTGGTGCAGACGAGCGAGAATACGTGGCGCCTTGAATTCCCGAATGGCCGCGCAGACTGCGCCGCAGGCTCAGGCCACTGCAAGTGTGCTCGTACCGAAGAGCACGGCGAGGATCTGGCGGTTGTAATCGGGGATGGCCGATCCGATTTCTGCATAGCAGGCCGTGCTGATCTGGTGCTCGCCAAGTCGAAATTGATCCGGGAATGCGAGGCCAATGGGCTGCCACATTTGCCGTTCCGGGATTTCACTGAAGCTGCAGGGCTGTTCGAGCGGTGGCTGAAGTCGGTAACGGAAGCTGAACAAGAAGCCGAACTTGATGCAGGACGGAACGTACGCAGCGTCGCTCTTGGGGGCTGAGCCGAATTCGGCCCTCGATTGACGAGACGCACGACTGCAAGTTTGTGATGCGGGACGAGAGCGAGACATGAAGACCGAGCTAGGTTTGATGCTTCCTGGCGGGAAGACCGGCGTGCTGCTCTTGCACGATGTCGGCGGCTCGGCCGCGGAGTTGCGGTCTTGCGCGACGGCGTTCGCGCGGAGTGGCTTCACCGTGTCGTGTCCGCAGTTGATCGGTTTGGGTGATGCAGCGGCGTCGGGTCAAGGCAGCGCAGGCATGCTGGTCAGCGAGGCCGAGCAGGCTCTCGCGGGCCTGAAGTCGCGCTGTGAAAGCGTCGTCGTCGTAGGTCTAGCCTACGGCGCAATGCTCGCGCTCGAGTTGGCCCGCCACAACGCCGGCGCAGTGCAAGCAGCAGTGCTCGTCGAGCCGAGGGCTTGGCTGCCGGCGCTGCCAGTTAGAATTCCAACCGCCCTTTCCGGAAAGATCAACCAGTTCTGGCTTGCTTCGATCATGGAGCTTGCATGTAGCGCCCTTTATGGACGCAGCGAGCAAGCGCTCGGCAAGACAGGATTGAAGCCGGCCGCAATGGTTGGACCCAGGACTACGGCTGGCACGTTGAAAGGCATCGGCAAGCTGCTCGACAGCGTCCATGCCGGACTGCCGTCGATCAAGCAGCCTGTGCTGCTGATTCATCGCCAATCCAATGCCCGTTTGGGCCAGGACGGATCATTCCTGCTGCAGCGTCGTCTCGGAGGCCGGGTCGAGAGCGTCATGCTCGAACGTGCAGCGGCTGCGGCGACGGAGCATCCCGAGCGGCTGGTCGATCGCATCGAGCGCTTCGTGGCCATGTTGATCGAAGAGATCGAGACGCGTCGCGGCAACGAACTGCGCCGGAAGCAGATGGTCGCGAGCCGGAATTCTGCCGCTTGAAATAGCAATGAGCGACGCCCTCCTTGGAGTGGCGGCGCCTATCGCGAACGAGACCGACTAAGCAGACTCTATGAACTTGACCAACGAATCTCGAATGTGATTCTGTCTTCGCACTGATTCGCGGGGGCGGGACATGGCGGGCAAATCTCCGGTGAAGGCGAGTGACGTGCAGATTGCGGCGCTCGAAGCGTTAGGGCGGTCGCATG
>CANJPN010000509.1 GCA_947475855.1 Bradyrhizobiaceae bacterium | reverse complement strand
TGACGCGGCTATCGCCGTCACGAAAGGGCGGATCACGGCTATCGGAAAGTCGGCGGAACTGGAAGCCGCGTTCGCGGCCGACAAGGTCGTCGACGCCAAGGGGGCCGTGGCGACGCCCGGGTTCGTCGACTGCCATCTGCATTCGTCGTTCCATCTGTCGCGCGGTCTCGCAGACGAGGCCAACGCGCAGTCGTTCCTGTTTGACCGGATGTATCCTTACGAGGCGGCGCTGGAGCAGGAGGACGTGAAGGTCTCGGCCACGCATGCCTGTGCGGAGCTGTTGCGGCATGGTGTGACGACCTTCATCGATCCGGGCAACTATCATCCCGAGGCGTCGGTGGCGGCAGCGAAGGCGACCGGCATTCGCACGGTGGCTGGGCGGTCGTCGTTCGACCTCACCAAGTCCGTGATGGGCTTGTTGCCAGCGCGCATGATCGAGGACACGGCCGTGTGCCTCAAAGGCGCGGAAGAAGTGCTCGAGAAATACTGCAAGACGGGAGATGATCGGCTGAAGGCCAGCGCGTCGTTCCGCGGTCTCAACAACGCCTCCGACGAGTTGATCAAAGGCCTCAAGAAGCTTGCCGACAAGTACGACACGCTGCTGCAGACGCACGCGTGCTTCTCCTATTCGACCCATGACGGCTGCGTGTCCCGCTGTGGGCTGGCCGAGATCGAGCGGATGGATGCCCTGGGCGTGCTCGACGAGCGGATGCTGGTGGTGCACTCCGGCTGGCTCGAGCCGCAGGAAGTCGCGATGATCGCGAAGCGCAAGCCGTCGCTGGTTTGCGCGCCGTCGTCGTCGCTGCACAACGGCTATGGCAACTTCGTGGTCGGCAAGATCCCGGAGCTGATGGCGTTTGGTGTCAATGTCTCGCTCGGCTCGGATCATGCGAGTTCGGGTATCGTCGACATGACGCAGGAGATGCGGCTGGCGGCGTGCGGCTACAAGGAAGTGCGGATGAACCCGCGCGTTATGCCGCCTGAGCACGCGATCGAGATGGCCACGATCAACGGCGCGAAGTCCGCGCTGTGGGATTCGGAGATCGGGTCGATCGAAGTTGGAAAAGCTGCTGATATCGTGTTGTTCGACACGATGCGGCCGGAGTGGCAGCCACTGATCAATCCGGTGTCCAATCTCGTATACAGCGCGACGGGCGACAGCGTGCGTGACGTGTTCGTCGCGGGCGAGCAGGTCGTGGCAGGAGGCCGCCTCACCAAGATCGACGAGTTGGCGCTCTATCGCGAGATACCGGAGACGGTGGCGCGGTTCTCGAAGCGGCTGAAGATGGACGAGATCGTCACGCTTAAGTGGCCGGTAACGTGAAACGGTAGATTGGTGAATGGCCAGTGGTGAGTGGTGAATCGCTCGCATACCGGGAGACCTCCACTGATCGCTGACCAGGATGCAACATGAGTAACGACGTGGCCGGCATCGAGGGCGTGACGTACCAGTGGGACGACTATCCCGAGCCGGGGGCTGTGCGCGAGGTGGCGCCGGGCATCCTGTGGCTGTCGACAAAGGTGCCATTCGTGGGGCTGCGCCAGGTGAACCTGTGGCTGCTGCGCGACGGCGACGGCTGGACGATGATCGACTGTGGATTCGGCTGGGACGAAACGCGCGAGCAGCTCGAGACCACGTGGAAAGCGGCGCTCGGCGGGCTTCCGGTGAAGCGGCTGATCGTGACACACTATCATCCCGATCATGCCGGAAACATGGCCTGGATCAGCGAACGCTGGGGCGATCTGCTGCCCGTGATGACGCTCGGCGAATGGTTCGCGGCCAACATCTCGATGAACTTCGGCTATGCCGACAACATCAAGCAGCGCGGTGTCTGGCATGCGAGCCACGGGCTCGACGTCGAGCGCCAGAAGCTGTTCGCGAAGGACGTCGTTCCATACGATCAGGGCGTATCCCTGCCGCAGCAATTCAAGCGTGTTCGCGAGAACGACATCATTACGATCGGCAACGACCGTTGGCGTGTGATCGTGGGGCAGGGGCATGCGCCGGAACACGTCTCGCTTTATTGCGCAGAGCGGCGCATCCTGATTGCCGGTGACCAGATCCTGCCGCAGATCACGACGAACGTCTCGACGTGGCCGATGGAGCCCGAAGCCGACACGCTCGCGAGCTTCCTTGAGACGTGTCAGAAGTTCCTCGATCAACTACATCCCGATACGCTGATCCTGCCGTCGCATAGGAAGCCGTTCCGCAACGTTCTGTTCCGGTTGCGTGAACTCGGGCATCATCATGCCGCGCGGCTCAACCTGATCCTCGACGAGACCCGCGGGGAGGTGACCGCAGGCGGTCTCCTCGACGTGCTGTTCCGCGGTAAGCTCGACGGTCATCAGATCGGTTTCGCGATGGGCGAGGCTATTGCGCACCTCAACTATCTCGTTGCGATCGGGCGCCTCAAACGCGTCGATACGCGCGATGGAAGCTGGCGCTACGCCAAGGTGGACGGTCATGCCGCCCCCGTGGCATCACCGTTGAATTGAGATTTCAGACGTAGGGTGCGGTAGCGCGGAAGCGCGTACCGCACCGTTCTTCCCCATGGTGCGGTACACTTCGCTACCGCACCCTACGAAAAGCAAGAGGACAAGACCATGGACGGATCGAAGCCCAAGACATCGAAGAAGGCCGCTGCCGGCGGTCATCATCACAGCCGCGACCTGCGTTCCGCGCTCGAGTGGATGAAGGCCAACGGCGATCTCGTCGAGACCGACAAGGAGGTCAATCCGGACCTCGAGATCACAGGCCTGCAGAAGCTGATGGACGGCGGTTGCCCGGTGCTCTTCAACAACGTGAAGGGCAAGCCGAACCATCGCATCGTGACGAACCTGTTCGGCGATATGCAGGTGATCAACCGGATGTTCGGTTGGGCATCCGACAAAGAGCGCACGGTCAAGCTCGCCAAGGCGATCAACAATCCGATCAAGGCCGAGGAGATCGGGCAGGCGGATGCGCCGTGCCAAGAGGTCGTGATCAAGAACCCGAAGGACGTGAACGAGTTCCTCGTCGCGATCCGGCACACGGCGCTCGAGAAAGAGCTGACGATCGGTTCGGGCATCCGCTGCGTGACGGGGCGCGTTTTCGGCGGTGGCACGGATCTGGGCTACAACCGGATGAATTTCCGCTGGGGCAATGTCGGCACGTTCCAGATCTCGCCTGGCAGCCATATGTGGCAGGTCGTGAGCGAGGCCTACCGCAACAAGGAGACGGTGCCGCTGACGTTCTGCTTCGGCGTGCCGCCGGCCTGTACGCTGGTCGCCGGTGGTGCATTCGGCTACGCCATCATGCCGCACGGGTGTGACGAGATCGGCATCGCCGGCGCGATCCAGGGCTTCCCGGTTCGCACAGTGAAGGCGCAGACGTGCGATGCGCTCGCGCTCGCCGACAGCGAGATCGTGATCGAAGGTTATATCGATCCGCGCGACAAGCGCTTCGAGACGGCAGAGGCCGAAGCCGACGGCACGCAGGGCCGCCACCACTTCCATCCGGAGTGGGCGGGCTACATGGGCAAGTCGTATCGCGCACCGACGTTCCACGTCACCGGCATCACGATGCGCAAGCTCGAGTCGAAGCCGATCATCTTTGCGCTCGGAGCCCACACGCTCGACGAGCACAACATCGACACGTCGATCCGCGAAGCGTGCATGTATGAACTCTGCAATCGGCTGCAGCCCGGCATTATCCAGGACGTGAACATTCCCTATTCGATGACGGACTGGGGCGGGTGCATCATCCAGGTGAAGAAGCGGAACCGCATCGAAGAAGGCTGGCAGCGGAACTTCCTGACGGCGCTGCTTGCGACCTCGCAGGGTATGCGCGTGGCGATCGCGGTTTCCGAGGACGTCGATATCTATTCGATGGACGACGTGATGTGGGCGGTGACGACCCGCGTCAATCCGCAGAAGGACATCCTCAACCCGACGCCGGGCGGACGCGGCCAGACGTTCATGCCGGCGGAGCGGATGACGGCCGGCGGCAAGGAATGGACGGCGACCAACACGAGCTACGAGGGCGGCATGGGCATCGATGCCACGACGCCCTACGGCTACGAGGAGGACTTCCTGCGGCCGCAGTATCCGGTCGATCGCGTGAAGCTCGAGGACTTCCTGACGAAGGACCAGATCGCCAACGTCAAGGGCCGGATGAGCGGCTGGCTGCTGAGCCTGGCGAAGACGGGGTATTGATCGGGTTGCGCGTGCATGGTGTCAGACCCTGCGGGTCTGACACCATACCCACTCGTCGCGTATGCTTGTCGAGATTGCGCTTCGCCTTGGGCTCGGGCATTACGCCTTGACCAGCCTGACATCACCAACCTGTCATCACCCGGCCAGCTCCGTCAGGTCGATTCTTAGCGTCAAGAGCCGCTTCTTTCGAATTCGCGACAGACAAACCTTTAACTGAGTGGAACTACAATCGCGCTCCGTGTGTGCGGGAGCGCAGATCTCATGGTTACCGCAGTTTTTGTTGGCATCATGCTGATGGCGCTTATGGCGGCACTCTCGCCCAGCAGCCTGCTGCCCCCCCCTCGCCGCGATCGTCACCCTTATCGTGGTGCTCGGCTCGGCGTTCATCGACACAGGAATTGGTACGGGCGGATGGCTGCTCGCCACGATCCCGCTTGCTCCTTTCATCTTCGCCGCATCCTACCTTGTCGTGTGGGCAATTCAGCTGCTCGGCGACGGGTTAGGCCAGACTAATACCGTCCCGCCTATGAACTGACGCACTCGATGATCCAGGGATAAGAGCACAGGGACATCAATCGACCGTGCTCGTTGATCAAGCGTTGCCAGGCATGGCAGGCGGCGTCGATGATGGCATCATAATCCTCGAGCAGGCGGTGCG
>CANJPN010000508.1 GCA_947475855.1 Bradyrhizobiaceae bacterium | reverse complement strand
GCACGAGATCATGAGCCCCGGAGCCCGACGGCCTCGGGGCTTTCGATCGTCGGCTCATTCTTTCGTCGAGTGGGAGGTGCCGGCAGACACGGAAATGCCGTGCGAGATCGCTACGCAAATTAGCTGCGTCCGTCTTCCGCACTGCGAGGCCGCGAACGCGGCCCGGCGCGAGCGCCGTGAATACAACAAAAAGAACTGCGTCCGTCTTCCGCACTGCGAGGCCGCGAACGCGGCCCGGCGCGAGCGCCGTGAATACAACAATGTGTACAACAGTTGGGGTTGATTTTTGGCTCCCCGGCAGAGCAAATGCAGGGCTATCGGTCAAAGAGGGCCCGCATCATGACGCACATCGCATTACCCGAGCCCGACCATGCCACAATCGCGCGCCGTAGCGACATCGTCGCAGGCCTTTCCGCAGCCATCGGAGCCGATCGCGTGATCTCGGACGAAGACGGCCGCCGCGCCTACGAAACCGACGCACTCACGGCCTACCGTCGTATGCCGCTGGCGGTGGTCCTGCCGCGTTCGACGGAGGAAGTCGCCTCTGTGCTGCGCTATTGCAACCGCGAAGGCATCAAGGTGATCCCGCGCGGCGCCGGCACGTCGCTCGCAGGCGGCGCTTTGCCAGCCGAGGACGCGGTCGTCGTCTGTGTGACAAAGCTTAATCGCGTGATCGACATCGACTACGAGAACCGCACCGCGCGCGTCGAAACCGGCATTACCAACCTTGCAATCAGCGCTGCTGTGTCCGAGCGCGGCTACTTCTACGCCCCCGATCCGTCGAGCCAGCTTGCGTGCACGCTCGCCGGTAACATCGCCATGAATTCGGGCGGCGCACACTGCCTCAAGTATGGTGTGACGACGAACAACGTGCTCGGCGTCCGGATGGTGCTGATGGACGGCGAAATCGTCGAGATCGGCGGCCCGCACCTCGATGCCCCCGGCTACGACCTGCTGGCCCTGATCGTCGGTTCCGAAGGCCAGTTCGGCATCGTCACCGAGGCGACTGTTCGTATCCTGCGTTCCGCCGAAGGCGCGCGCCCGATGCTGATGGGCTTCCCCTCGGCCGAATCTGCCGGCGCCGCCGTTTCCGCGATCATCGGGGCAGGCATCATTCCCGTCGCGATCGAGTACATGGACAAGCCGGCGATCCACGTGTGCGAGTCGTTCTCGAAGGCAGGCTATCCCATGGATGTCGAGGCCCTGCTCATCATCGAGGTCGAGGGCTCCGAAATCGAGATCGCTGATCTGCTCGAGCGGATCGTGGCGATCACCAAACCGTTCAACCCTCAGAGCGTGAAAATCAGCCAGAGCGCTGCTGAAAGCGCTCGCATCTGGCGGGGTCGCAAGTCGGCTTTCGGTGCGCTGGGCCGCATCTCCGAATACTACTGCATGGACGGCACGATTCCCCTGGGGCGGCTGCCGGAAGTACTGGGGCGCATTTCCGAGATCTGCGCGCTTCAGCAATTGCGCGTCGCCAACATTTTCCACGCAGGTGACGGCAACCTTCATCCGCTGATCCTCTACGACGCGAATGACCCTGATCAGAGTTCAAAGGCAGAGATCGCTGGCGCGGAGATTTTGAAATTGTGCGTCGAGGTCGGCGGCTGCCTCACCGGCGAGCACGGCGTCGGTATCGAGAAGCGAGACCTCATGCGGGTGCAGTTCTCCGACAAGGATCTGGCGCTTCAGATGAGCATCAAGACCATGTTCGATCCTCAGTGGCTGCTCAACCCGGCGAAGGTGTTTCCGCTCGATGGGAGACCGCCGATCGCCGCGGCGGCGGCATAGCGCGATGAAAACCCTACTTCGTCCGGCCGCCGATTGGGAGCTGGCCAACATCATCTCGGACGCCGCCGCCCGCCGCTTGCCGTTGGAGCTGATCGGCGCCGGCACCAAGCGCGCGATGGGCCGTCCCGTGCAGTCCGCCGCCGAGATCACGCTGAAAGGCATGCTGGGCATAATGCTCTACGAGCCCAATGAACTCGTCATGAGCGCGCGTGCCGGCTGCACTGTTGCGGAAGTCGAACAGCAGTTGGCGAGCCGTGGCCAGATGCTTCCCTTCGAGCCCGTCGACCTCGGACCCTTGCTGGGGCTGGATGCTGGTCAAGGCACGATTGGTGCAGTCTTTGCGACCAATCTTTCCGGTGCACGCCGTGTCTATTCCGGTGCCGCCCGCGATCACCTGCTTGGTGTGAAGGCTGTCACTGGACATGGCGAGATGGTGCGCTCGGGGGGCCGGGTGATGAAAAACGTCACCGGCTACGATGTGGCCCGCGGCATGACGGGAAGTTGGGGGACGCTGGCAGCTCTCACCGAAGTCACCTTCAAGGTCGTGCCGCGCCCCGAGGCGACAGCTACCATTGCGATCTTCGGCCTGCCCGACGAGATCGCAATCGAGGTGCTGTGCAAGGCGATGTCGACGCCCTACGAGATCACCGGTGCAGCACATATCCAGCAGGGCCCGGCGAGCCGTTTGTGGAGCTCTGCGATCCGTCGCGGTGGCAAGGCCGCCACGGTGATGCGGCTCGAAGCGCCGTCGAAGTCGATCGCCTACCGCGCCGAAAAACTGCGTCAGCTCTTCAAGGCCTACGGCGAACTGCACGTCATCGACACGCAGCCTTCGCTGGAATTCTGGCAGGAGATGCGGATGATGACCGTGATGCAAGGCAGCACGCATCCGTTGTGGCGCATCTCGACCTCGCCCAAGCTCGGCCCCGCTGTTGTCGCCGCAATCGCGCGATACACGCCCGTGGAGGCGGTTTACGACTGGTCCGGTGGCCTCGTCTGGGTGGAGGTGCCGATGTCGGCCGACGCCGGAGCCACTGACATTCGCCGCGTGATAGCACTGCATGGTGGCCACGCTACGCTGGTCCGCGCCGATGCGGCTGTGCGCAATTCGGTGGATTGCTTCCATCCGCTCGATCCAGGTGTCGAGCGTCTGACGCGGCGCCTCAAGTCGACGTTCGATCCTGCTGGAATTCTCAATCCAGGCCGCATGTATGCAACGATGTGAGGAGGTAGAAACCAGAAGAAAGAATTCAGAATCACTTTGAGTTTTCTGATTTCTGGCTTCCGATTTCCAGGACCAACATGCAAACCAACTTTACACCCCAGCAGTTGGCCGATCCACGCATCGCCGAGGTCGACAAGATCCTGCGCCGCTGCGTGCATTGCGGTTTGTGCACCGCTACATGCTCGACATACGTCATGCTCGGCGATGAACGCGACAGCCCGCGTGGCCGGATCTATCTGATGAAGGACATGTTCGAGACCGGCGCTGATCCGAGCGCCGAGGTCCAGCACCATGTCGATCGCTGCCTCACATGCCTGTCGTGCATGACGACGTGTCCGGGTGGCGTGGATTACATGCACCTCGTCGATCACGCGCGCGCCCACATCGAGCAAAACGGCAAGCGCACGCTGCAGGAACGGTTCGTGAGGGGACTTCTCGCTACCGTTATTCCGTTCCCGCGGCGCTTCCGCTGGGCGCTGGCGTTCGCTCCGCTCGGCCACCCGTTCAAGGGGCTGATGCGCCGGTTGGGCCTTGGCTCGCTCGCCGCCATGCTCGATCTCGCGCCGAAATCGCCGGTGTCGCGATCCGCGACCTATCGAGGCGCGGGCATTGCGGCGACGAAGAAAGAGCGCCGCGCCCATGTCATCATGCTCGCCGGCTGTGCCCAGCAGGTGCTGCGGCCCGAGATCAACGACGCCACCATCCGCCTGCTGGCGGAGAAGGGCATCGATGTCGAGATCGCGGCGGGGGCAGGTTGCTGCGGCGCGCTGGTCCACCACATGGGCCGTGAGAGCGACGCGATCAAGCTCGCCAAGGCGAACATCGACGCCTGGACCAAGGTCCTCGATCGCGGGGACAAGATCGACGCGATCATTGTCAATGCTTCTGGTTGCGGCACCACTGTGAAGGACTATGGCCACCTGCTCCAGTACGAGCCGGAATACAAGGCCAAGGCTGAGCGCATTGCAGCCCTCACCAAGGATGTGACCGAGCTGTTGACCGAATTCCCACTCGGTCCGCCGGCGCGTTGGTCCTCGCTTCGTGTCGCATATCATTCAGCCTGCTCGATGCAGCACGGCCAGCGCATTACGGACGAACCCAAGGCGCTGCTCTATACGGCAGGGTTTACGGTGCTCGATGTCCCAGAGGGGCACATCTGTTGCGGCTCAGCAGGCGTCTACAACATCTTGCAGCCCGAACTCGCAGGGCAGCTTCGCGAGCGCAAGGTCGGCAACATCCGCAAGGTCAATCCGGACATCATCGCGGCCGGAAACATCGGTTGCATCACGCAGATCGAGCAGGGCACCGGCACACCCGTGGTGCACACCATCGAGCTGCTCGATTGGGCTTACGGCGGTCCGATGCCCCGCGGGCTCGAAGCGTTCGCGGACTTCGTCAAGGATGTGCCAGGACCAAATCCCGAGGCCACGCGCAAGCCCGAGGATTTCGTCGTCCGATGACCAGTGAGGTCTTCACGGGGCGCATTGATCATCGCGATGCCTCTGGTCCGTTCGACATCATCGGCGACGTTCACGGCTGTACCGACGAGCTGATCGAGTTGATGCAGCGGCTCGGCTATATCGTGCACTTTCATGATCTCGGCCAAGGCCGGCGTGCGCGCATCCATAACCCCGAAGGCCGCCGCATGATCTTCGTCGGCGACCTCGTCGACCGTGGTCCGCGCTCGCCCGATGCGCTGCGTATCGTGATGGCGATGGTCGAGGACGAGCAGGCGCTATGCGTGCCCGGCAACCACGACGCCAAGTTCCTGCGCTGGCTGCAAGGGCGCAACGTCAAGCCCACGCACGGCCTCGATCGCACGATGTCCCAGATAGAAACG
>CANJPN010000507.1 GCA_947475855.1 Bradyrhizobiaceae bacterium | reverse complement strand
GGCCCGTCGCGCCAAAATCGTATCGTGGCCGCAACCGGGTTCGATTTTGGCGCGACACAAGGGCCACTAGAAAAATCAATTGCATAGTGTGGCGTTCAGCGCGCCTTAATTGACACCATCCTTGCCGCACCCATCAGTCAATTGAGGCGCGACGCCACACTAGCCGGTCGCTACTGATCGGATACGGCTCTAGAAATTCGAGCGCAGCCGGGTCGAGACGATCGAGACGGGGCCGCGATCGGGATTGTAGGCGGGGTTTTCCACATACTGGTAGTCGAGCGTCATGCGCCAGTTGTGCACGGGGAAGCTGTAGTAGGTTTCCAGGATGCGCTCTGTGCGCGGGCGGGCCAGCCTGTCGTCGCCGACGAGGATGCCGAGGCCGCCTGCGTTCAAGAATCGCTGGTGGACGCCGGTGATATCATTGACCACTCCGGCGATGCCGAGGATGTCGCGGGGCCGTCCCCATGACGCGCCGATGATCGAAACGCCGGCAGCTACTGTGCGGTCTATGTCGGTGAAGGCGAACGGCTCGACACGGCCATCGGAGACGCCGGCACGCAGAAAGACGCCAATGTCCGACGTGAGGTTCTGCTCCAAGCTGGCCGCGATACCGGTGCGATTTTGCATGCGGCGAACGCTTGCGATGTCGGCGGGGCTCGCAAGGAGCGTTGCGATGCGGGTCGCCTCGTCGAAGCGGCCCATGCGAGCATGCGACAGGAAACCAGTGAGATTGATCTCGCCGGGCTGGCCCGCGATGGTGTGGCGGCGCTCGATTTCGCCGATCAGTTGGTACTGTTGGAAGGTCGTGTCGAGTTGCGTGCTGTTGGGAAAGCGCGGCAGATCGAAGATGCCCGCGCCGAAGGTCCAGTTGCCTTTGACGTATTCAGCAGCAGCGCCGTAGGTGTAGCCCCAGGCGTCAGCGGCATAGTCCCAACTCCCGGTGTCAATGAGCGACCAGTTCAGGAAGTCGACACGAGCGTCGTGTGCGAACTTGTTGTCGTCGAAGATGTCGCTCGCCGAGAACTTGCCGATGGTGAGTACAAGTCGGTCGGCAGTTCGCGTGCCGGCGAACTGATTGGCTGCGGCCTCTACCGTTTCGCTCTGGCCGCCCAGATCGATCGTCTGGCGGAGGAAGAAGCGGGGCACGCGGGCGTACGGATACGCGGCGCCCAACTTGTAGGCTTCGCCGCTGGAAAAGCCGGCGAGACCGAGGGTATTGGAGAGGCCAAAGCCCTGCACGATCTCGGGATTGAACCAGATCTCGCCGCCGTTCCAGGGTTTGTAGCCGATATAAGCGGTCGCATCCCAGGTCTCGCGGGATTGCTTTGCGATGAGGCTGTTGGTGCCGCGATAGGGCTCTTTGAACGGGAGCGCGTATTGGTGGACGTAGGTCGTCTGGCCGTGCAGCGCCCAATCCGAGCGGCGGAACCACGAGGGCGGTGATGCCAAGGCCGCTGCTTCGTTGGCATTCGTACCCAAATGGTAGTTGAGCGCGACTCGGAGGCTCTGCTCGTTGAGGTCGGCTGTAACGCGCTGAGCGCCATTCAGAAAAGTCGCGCTCTGTCGGCCGAGGTCTGCGTAGAGGTATTCGACACCGGCGGTCCAGCCTCCGCCGACAGGCATTTCGATGCCGGCGCCGGCAACCCAACCGCTATTGAAAACGTGAACGTGCTGCTTGTCGCCGGCCGCAGCGGCGCCACCGGCGATGTGAGTGCGCTCCAGACGGTCCAGGCTCCAGCCCCAGCCGGCAGTGCCGTAGAACAGCATGCCGCCCTGGAGAAAACCCAGCCGGCCACGGACAGTACCGGTCCACTCCTGCTTCAGATCGAGTGCGGCAGTGCCGGTGGTGGCCGAGACGGTGCGCGCGGAACCTGCGACGAGGTTTGGCGCGGAGGCGTCAACTTGCAGGCCGACAAGGATACCGGGGGCGACAATGGCATTATATCCTGCTTGCAACCCCATGAAGTAGCTACCGGTGCCTCCGGCGAAATTGTAGCCATTGGCGAGGTCAAGTGTGCCCTTCGACGTCGCGGGATCACCGGCCGAATTGGATTTCCACTGGGAATCGCCCCAGCCCCAGCCGAAATGTCCGCCGAGGTACATCCCCTGCCAATTCTGGGCCGGAGATGCTGTCTGGACCTGGGCATCTGCGCTCGTTGCCGTCACCATCAGCGACACGAGAGCGGTCAAGTGATTGAGCGTGGTTCGCATTTTACCAGCGGTTCGATGAACTCCAGAGGAGGGCAGCTCGGTGTCGCTAGCACGCGAATCACGACGGGAGAACGACAGGTGCGATCTTGCCGGGGGAGGACCGCACGACAGGGCGAACATCCATGGGCTGTGGTAGATCGAGCGCGGGCGGTCGCGCGGAGGCGCATTCGACTACGGAGTTGTGCGTGAACGCCAACCCGTGACTTCCCGGCACTTGAACCGGACGGCCGACGCGCGCTAACCCCTGGCACATGACCCAGAAACCGATTCCTCCCCCGCCCCCTGGCGCTCCGATCGAACAGATCACGCTGAAGAACGCACTGGAAGAGAGATACCTCTCCTACGCGTTGTCCACGATCATGGGGCGCGCGTTGCCCGACGTGCGCGACGGCTTGAAGCCCGTACACCGGCGCATCCTGCATGCGATGCGGGAGTTGGGCCTGGAAGCCAACGCGCCCTATACCAAGTGCGCGCAGGTCGTCGGCGAGGTGATGGGCAAGTACCATCCGCACGGCGATCAGGCGATCTACGACGCGCTGGTCCGCCTCGCGCAGACATTCTCGGTTCGTTATCCGCTGGTCGACGGGCAGGGCAACTTCGGCAACATCGACGGCGATAACGCCGCGGCGATGCGATACACCGAAAGCCGGATGACGGAGATCGCCGGCGCTCTGCTCGAAGGCCTCGACGAGGATACCGTCAATTTCGCGCCGACCTACGACGGCAAGCGGCAGGAGCCGGCCGTGCTGCCGGCTGCGTTCCCGAACCTGCTGGCCAACGGTTCGTCGGGTATCGCGGTCGGCATGGCGACCAACGTACCGCCCCACAATCTCGACGAGTTGTGTGCCGCTGCGCTGCATCTCATCAAGCATCCGAACGCCACAGTTGAAAAGCTCGTCGAGATGGTGCCGGGGCCTGACTTTCCCACCGGCGGCGTGCTGGTCGAGCCGCGCGAGACGATCCTGGAAGCCTATCGCACGGGCCGTGGCGGCTTCCGCCTCCGGGCCAAGTGGGAGAAAGAAGAGACGGCGCGTGGTGGTTGGCAGGTCGTGATCACCGAGATCCCCTATCAGGTGGTGAAGGGCCGGCTGTACGAACGCATCGCGGAGCTGATCGGGGAAAAGAAGCTGCCGCTCGTCGGCGACGTGCGCGACGAATCGGCCGAGGAGGTTCGCCTCGTCATCGAGCCGAAGACTCGCGGGATCGATCCGATATTGATGATGGAAAGCCTGTTCAGGCTGACGGAACTCGAGATCCGCTTCGGCCTCAACATGAACGTGCTGTCGGGCGGACAGATCCCGAACGTGCTGGGACTTCGCGATGTCCTCAAACAGTGGCTCGAGCATCGCGTCGAGGTCTTGATTCGCCGGACCGAGCACAGGCTGCGCAAGATCGAGCACCGCCTGGAGGTCCTCGACGGCTACTTGATAGCCTACCTCAACCTGGACGAAGTGATCCGGATCATCCGGTTCGAGGAGGAGCCCAAGCAGAGGCTCATGTCGGCTTTCAAGCTGACGGAAGTGCAGGCCGAGGCGATCCTCAACCTGCGTCTGCGGTCGTTGTCGAAGCTCGAGGAAATGGAGATCAAGGCGGAGCATGATCGCCTCTCCAAGGAGAAGCGCGAACTCAATGCGCTCCTGAAGTCCGAAGACCTGCAGTGGGACAAGATCTCGGGCGAAATCCGCGAAGTTCGCGAGAAGTATTCGAAGAAGACCGTGATCGGACGCCGCCGTACCGTTCTCGCAGATGCGCCCGACATCGAATTCGATCTGGAGCAGGCGCTGGTCGAGAAAGAGCCTGTCACCGTGATCCTGTCCGAAAAGGGCTGGATCCGCGCGATGAAGGGCCACATGGAGGACACGAGCAAACTCGACTTCAAGCAAGGCGACGAGCTGAAGCACGCGATCCACGCGTCCACGACCGACAAGCTCATCTTCTTTGCGACAAACGGCAAGTTCTTCACGCTCGAGGTTGCACAACTGCCCGGTGGGCGAGGGCATGGCGAGCCGGTCCGGCTGATGATCGACATGGAGGAGAACACCGACTTCGTCGAAGTGTTCATCCACGAGCCCGGCCGCAAACTGCTCGTGGCTTCGACGGCGGGACACGGCTTTATCGTGCCGGAGGACGAGGTGCTGGCTTCGACCCGAAAGGGCAAGCAGGTGCTGAACGTGGATGCGCCCGATGAGGCCAAGGTCTGTGTTCCCGTGCCGCCGGGCGCAGATCACGTTGCGACCATGGGGGAAAACCGGAAGATGCTGGTATTCCCGCTCGAAGAGGTCAACGAGATGGTACGCGGCAAGGGCGTCATTCTGCAGAAGATCAAGGACGGAGTGCTGATCGACGTGCGACCATTCATGCGCAAGGAAGGTCTGACCTGGCTCGATGCGGCCGGACGGACATTTACACTGGAATGGCGCGAACTTGGCGATTGGGTCGGGCAGCGCTCGCAGGCCGGCCGTGTTGCGCCGAAGGGCTTCCCGCGGTCCAACAAGTTTGGGCCGGCGTTTTAATAGACAAGTCTGAGCCACTTGCAAAATAGCCCCAGCGCGCCGGATTTCTCGTCCTGAGGAGGGATAAGGCGAGGCGTCTCGCCGCGATTCAGATGTGGTGGTTCTGCCAGGAAGCACCAGCGGATCGGACGGGACATG
>CANJPN010000506.1 GCA_947475855.1 Bradyrhizobiaceae bacterium | reverse complement strand
CAATCGCGCGTCGATTGCGCGCTCGGTGCTGTTTCCCGGCAGCTTGCCATTCCTGCTCAATGGTTTGCGGCTCGGCTACGGCGAAGCCTGGCGCCTGCTCGTCGCTGCCGAAATCATCCTCGCCACGGCGGGCGTTGGTATCCGCAGACAGTGAAGCGGGTCGTCGAGGCGAGGGCTTAGTCGCTTAAACCCATCCTGAGGAAATACGGGCACACGTTGGAATAAAAGTCTCTTTGTTTTTCTAGCCAACTGACAGCGCCTTTGGGGATAGTAAAAACACTTCCTCCGCATACGCCAGATTGGCGCTCTCCGCTTTTATAAAGCCAATTAATGCCGCATCACGAAATCGCCAGAAAAACGACCACCGGCACCAGTTGACCGCAACCAAGCAGCCAAACGCTCGGCTGCAGCCGCTGAAATTGAATACCGGCCTTTCCGCCAGTTACAGTAATGGCTCTGAGAAAGCTGAACGATCTGTGCAACATCCCCCTGAGTCTGGCACCGCGACTTTGCCATAGCCGTAACTGTGGCGACCAGCTCGGGCTTGGCTAATCCCGGCTCGACGACGACATCGTTGCCGTACACTTCGAGGAACATATCCGTCTGAAACGGCTCTCGCGGTGGTGGCTCGACCCGTGCCTCAGAAACGGCCACCGGCGCGGTTTCCGGCTTGGCCTGGCTCTCTGCCTCGACCAGCACCTCGAACAGCACCAGCGGGCCTAAAGCGGCCTCCAGCACAGCCCGTACATCGGGAACCTTGACCGGATCGACCAGGGCAAGCCGCGGGAGCTGTCCCTTGCCTTGAGGCTGATACCGGACGCGAGCGTGGGGACATGTCCCTAAAGAGATATCTCTATAGGGCGATGTCCCCAACCTCGCCCCGGCTTCCTCTGATCGCCGGGCTCGCTGGTAGGCCTTCTTCGCGGCCTCTCGCGTGGGGAACAGCCCGAGCTTGTGCGCGTCGGTCGGCATCTGCGGGATGAGCCCGCGCAGGATCATCGCGTCGACAGCACCCGGCAAGAGGTCGCGGATATGGACCACTTCACCGACCGGCAGCGGCAGCGCCTTGTCGTGGACGATCACGAACACTTCGATCGGATTGGCTGCCGTCCGGATGACGCCACGCCCCCTACCAACGGCTTGGACGATCGCCGCGTCGGTGACCCCCCGCCGCACGGCCTCGGCCACGGGGTGCTCGTAGATGTATTCGGTTACCCGATGCTGGGCGCCTGACTTCGGCCGGATCACACGCTGCCGTGCGAACCGCTGGCCGCACTTGACCGGCTTGCCGCTGATGGCGGCCGCATCGCGCTCGACGCTAGCCGCCGTTGGGTCTGGGCGGCCGATGACGACCAAGCATTCGACATCGCGCCAGCAATCGAGACCTTCGATCGCACCGAAATTCGCGAACTCGACGCCCGGGATGTCGGCGTAATCGTCTCGAAGGCCCTTGTAGGCAACCACCAGCAACCGGCTGCCGCGCGCGCGGTGCTTCACAAAGTCGACAAGGCATCGGCGTCGCCGCTGCGCCTCGAGCATCTCGGTAGGATCGTCGGGTAGCAGCGCGCGTTTGCCGGTGCGGAGGCCGACGACTTGCGTGACGTGCTGGTGCGGCGCGTCGAACGCGATGTCGATCACGTCGGCGCGCGGGAGGTAAGCCCTGACCAAGTCCGGCTCCAACGTCGCGTCCAAGTGCGCCACCGGCACGTTCGCCAAGCGCAGGGGCTTTCGCTTCGCGACTTCGATGAACCGGGTCGTGCCTTCGGCCGACGTTACCGCGCTAAGCCGCAACCGGCCGGTGGCCTCGTCGACGCCCGACAGGAGTTCGTCGAGTTCGCCCTCCATCGCCGTATGGTGCGGCAGTTGAGAATTGAACCCGCATCGCTTTGCGGCGCGCTGAAGCTCGGTCAGGCTTGCGCCCGGTCGAAGCCCGGGATCGACATCGCGTGCCAATTCAAGTCGGCGGGCAAGAGCGAACGTGCCTTCCCTGAAATCGTCCGACGCCACGAACCCCGCCTCGATCAGCGGCGCGCGCGTCACGTAGCCATCGGGCATCTTGGCGAACGCGACCTGCAGCCGCTCGATCACGTCGCGGAGTTGCGCCGTCGCGTCGGCGTCGGGGCTACCATCCTCGCCGCGCACGGGGGATGCGGTTAGCTCGTGCGCCAACCCCGCGACGGCGAGACGATGGTGTGTGGTGCCGTCCTGCCAGAAACCCTCGTCGATCAATACCAACCCAAAATTTTCGCCAAAAGCCTCGGGCAACTGAAACCCAATCTCATGCGCCGCGATTATAACGTCGACTTCGGCTGCGCGCTCGCGCTGCGCCTGATAAAGGCAGCCGTCATAAAAACGGCAGCGAAGCGGCCCGCTTCTGCACACACTGCGCTGCACCTGCGCGCCGACTTTGATCGCAACATCGACAGCTTCGAGATTCCTGCACATGCGCTCGTTGGTGTCGATCTTGAGCGTCGGCTTGTCTACGTTGCCGCGACCTTGCCAAAGCATCGCCGTGAGTTCGTCCGGCACGTCCGCAAGTGCATCAGCGCCAAGCCGGTGCGTTCCGACGAGGTACAACACGCGCTTTTTCGTTCGATCGCAGAATTCACGCAGCTCGGCGCGCGCCTGCACTGACTTCCCGGCGCCGACTGTGACGCGCACCGCAGTTTGCGGTGGCTCGCTCCCGGCTTTCGAGCCGTCCGAAAGTCGCCAGAACCCTTCATAAGACCAATGCGCGATCGCAGCTTCGAGCGTATCACGCATCACTTCGCGCAGCCTTGCGCGACCTTCTTCAAGAGACACCCCCGGGCGTTGCTCGCCGTCGTCGGCGCGCTCGGGATGCGCCTCGCGGTGCTTCGCGACGACACGATCGAACATCCCGTCAAGACGATCGACATGCTCGGCTGCGCGCTTGGGGTCGCGGGTCGCCCGAATGCGATCGGCAATGCGGCCAAGGATCATCTCACGGGCGGCTTCGGCTCCGTCGGCGCCTAGCTGCGCGACAGCAGCACCAAACGCCGCGAACGCTTCGGCATTGATGCCCGCGACACCGATCGCCGCGAGCCTAGCTTCGAACCCGCGCAGACTTTGGAAATCATCCGCGTCGTGCGTCGACGATGACGAGCGCGCCCCCTTTGCGGCATCTTCGGGGATGACGAGGGCTGCGGCTGGCGCGCCGCTCAGCAGCACGAACCGTTGACCGCCGGGGAGCGGGTCGCTGAGGCCGTCGCAGATTGGTCTCGCGTTGAAGTGGAGTTGGACGCGCGAATAGATCGCTTCGTCGATCAACTTGCGACCGGCACGCTCGTTCACGGCACGCGCCCAGCGCTTCAACTCGGCCGAGGTCGAGGTGCGTTCAACGCAAAACCAAACGTGCGCTTTTAGCGTCGTGTGATCGCGGATGCCGCAAGAACCCGACCAAGCGAGGAACATCGCAACGCCCTCAAGCTCAGGCGCCCACAGCGCAAGCTCGTCGCGGACGTAATGCGCCGCGAGACCGGACTCTTCGGCGACGTCGAGATGCGGCGCCGCAAGATCGTCGATGTCGACCATGACCCAAGATCGCGGCACGTCATCGAAGTTAACCGCGCGGCGCGCGACTGGCTTCGAGATATCAAGCTCGAGCTTCGGCGCCTCGCGGATCACGCCGACCGTGGGATCGTCGGCGAGACGTTTCAGCAAAGTCGCCAGTTCGTCGATCGTCGACGCAGTCTGGGCCGTGACGCGCCAGAACGGCTCGGGGGCGACTTTCGTTGACAAGATTTCACCGTCGATGCGCGCAAACCGTTTTGCCTGCGGGCGCCCCGACGACGCGCGCAAGATGGCCAATTCGTTAGGGCGGCTCATGCGCTGCCCCCGATCGGGGCGCTCAGCAGTAGCATCGGCATCGCCGCGTCACACGCGGCTGCCGTGGCGCGGTGCATAAGGCCGAGATCGTTCGAAATCCACGAGTCCTTGCACAGAGCCGGGAACCCGCGCGCCTCGCCGGTGCCGAGGTCGAGCGTCACGGCCACGATCGCGACCACCTCAGCCTCGCCTAGCTCGACGCGGACGACCGCGCCGCGAAAACGGCTGCCGATCCGGTGGCTCTTGATCGCGCCGTTTCTGATTTCCGAAAAGACGAACCCGCTCGGCAGGCTCTCGATCCGACCGACGACGCGCGGTTCGCACCTTTCGGGTGGCAGCGCTGCTGCTCGAACAATCATCGCGCGCGCCCGTCGAGGCTTGCGCGAAGGGCGGTCTCAAGCTCGGCGAGCTTGCGCTCGGCGATGATCCACCGCCCGCCGATGCGAACGCCGAACCCGCGAGTCCTGCACCACCTGTGAAGCGTAGTTTCTGAGATTTCGAATTGCAGCGCCCGCAAGCGCTGCCGCGCGATCTTGGGAGTCATGGGCAACCTCGGTTTTCGAGGCGGCCTCATGCGAACACACGCGCGAGAGCGCCCCGGGTTTCTGGGGTCGCTCCAAAACGCAGCGCGCGCTTCGAGACGGTGATCGTTGTTTACGGCGCCCGGCGCGGGCACCCAACGATTCGAGCAATATAGTCGATTCTCACAAAACCTGCAGCAGGTTTCTGGGGCTTAAAATGGCCTCGCCTAGGCTATGTGGCCTGAGGGGCGGGCACGCCCGCTGTACGCCCGCCCCTAGAGTCACGGCGGGGCCTTTGGCTAGGCATCGAGGGCCTTGGACGCGGCAACGTGTAGCCACGCCGTTCGGCTGATCCCTTGCCGCTTGGCCGCAGCGTCGATCCGCGCCAGCAAGTTCGAGTCCATCCGCAGGTTCACCACGGACTTGCCACCCGACTCGCTAGTCGGGATCACCTTCGGTGCGACCGGTGTTGCTGCAATGAAGGCCGCTACTTGACCTTCAT
>CANJPN010000505.1 GCA_947475855.1 Bradyrhizobiaceae bacterium | reverse complement strand
ACGCCGACCATTCGGATGATCCCCGTGAGCACCTCTGAGCCCACGGGACGATGTTCTTGTTTTGAATGTCGAGCTCTGGCGCCGCTGAAAATCATTCGGTGCTTCATGGCGAGAACTCCGGAATTGACGAGCGCGTGCGATCTCCCCCCCGCGCGGCTGGGAATGCAGAATGAAATGCGCTTTGTCTTCAGTTCGAAGGGAGCGCCACCGTGCGCTCGATGCCTTTGGATGCGATCAACGCGTCGATGCTTGGCGATGTCAGGAATTGAAAGAACGCCTCGGCAACGGGGCGATTTTGGACGAGCAATCCGATCGCGATGTCGAACTCGATCTCAGTCTCTGCACTAATCGGGAGGAGGCCGCCAATCCTGACTTCAGGCGCCGCGGCGATGATGGTCGTGATCGGCGTTATCGCGATCTCGACTTCGCCTACCGCAATGGCGGTGCCGGCCATGCCTCCAGGCAGCGGCATCAACTTCGAGCGAACCGATGCCAGAATATCCAGTCGTTCGAGTATTTGGAGAAAGCGCCTGCCGCTCGTTCCATCGAAGCTGTAGCCAATCGACTTTGCATCGAGCATGAGTCGAGCGAAGGCTGCCGGGGTGGTGACGTCGATGGGCGGGGCGGTTGCTCGCATTGCAATTCCCATCGGACTGCGGCCGAAGCTCAGGCGCGAAGTCGGCTCGACCAGACCGGCACTGACGAGCTCGTCGAGCAGATGGGGGTTGATGATGGTCATGTCGAACGGCTCGCCATTCTCTATGCGCCTGGCGATGGCGGGGTTGGTATCGTAGACGAGCTGCAGCCTGCCGCCCGTTTCTGCCTCAAACATGGCAGCCAACTCAGTCATCGCCGCCCGGACGGCAATCGCACACATGATACGGACGATTGCGTCGCCGTGTGAGGACAGGGATGGGCTATGCATCGTCGTTACTCCGGAAGTGCCGGCACGTGACGACAGGGCGCCACAATGTGCGCAGCGACCCGTCGTCGATCACGTGCTCAGCGGCCAATCGCGCAAACTCAATCGAGTTTGATGCCGGCAGAATTCACGATCTCGCCGATGCGGGGGATCTCTCGCTTTATGAATGCCGAGAACCCCTCCGGCGTGCTGTTCTCCTCGAGTTCGAGGCCGAACTGGACGAGCTTGGTCCTGAATGCCGGCTCGGCCAGCGCCTTGGCGACATCGCTGTTCACTCTACGAATGATCGGATCGGGCGTCCCTGCAGGCGCCAGAATTCCAAACCATGCCGTGGCATCGAATCCGGGATAGCCCTGCTCGGAAACGGTCGGTACGTCGGGAGCAGCCGGCGCACGCTTGGCTCCGCTCACCGCGAGCGCCCGAAGCTTGCTCTCCTTGACCTGAGGCAACGCGACCAGAATGTTGGCGAACGAAGCCGTGACGTGACCGCCCAGAAGATCCGGCATTGTCGGTCCCCGGCTCGGCACGTGCAGGATTTCGATCGCGGCCATCTTCTTCAGCTGCTCGAAGCCCATGTGCTGCGACGTGCCCAGGCCCGTGCTGTTGAAGGTGATGGTGCGCGGCTTCGCCTTGGCCTGTGCGACCAGGTCGGCGAGTGAAGCCGGCCCCAACGCCGCGTTGACGACCAGGATGTTCGACGTCCGTCCGATCTGGATGATCGGGGCGAGATCCTTGACCGGATCGTAGGCGAGGCTCTTGTACATGTTCACGGCGACGACGATGGCCGCATCGCCGGACAGAACCAATGTGTAGCCATCGGGCGCCGACCGCGCGAGCTTGGTGACGCCGATGGTGCCGGAGCTGCCGGGGATGTTCTCCATCACGACCGGCTGGCCCCACATCTCGCGCAGCTTATCCGTCATCAGGCGTGCGACGGCGTCGGTGCCGCCGGAGCCGGCAGCGAATGGTGCGATCAGGCGAACCTCGCGAGCCGGCCAAGGCGGCTGCGCATTGGCGCATGAGCAAGAGGCAAGCACCACTACGGAGGCGGTGACCATGCTCGCGACTGCGGTCGACGGGCTCCCGTTCTTCCTCTTCGTATGGGCCATGTTCTCCTCCTGGGGCTTGGGTGGCTTGACCACTTCATCTGCGGTAGGTGAACCCTAGAAGATCGGTGCAGTACGGATCGTCAGAGAACCGTGCGTTTGATCGCAAAACATGCGGCAAGACCGGGAAACATCTGTCAAAAAAGCGTGAAAATTGATAGAGGTCATGGCGCAGGGCATTGACAGGCCCGGCAGATTTCGCACGCTGTTCTCAAATCGCAGCAGGGCATGGGCATGTTTGATGCCGCAAGGGCCTAATAGATTTCACTCTTCCCCCGCAAAGGCGGGCCGCACTGGTGCGGTAAGCATCGTGCTGCTCGGTTCATTCGCCTTGGCGCGAGGCGATCATATAGAGCGGCTCCCGAAGAAGGCGCAGGGGTTGCTCGCATATCTCGCGATGCATCCCGGCCGGCAGATTGCGCGCGATCAACTCGCGACCTTGCTGTGGGGCAACACGGCGACGGAGCAGGCACGCCAGAGCCTGCGACAGTGCCTCACCGCAGTGCGGGCCGCTTTGGGACCGGAGGCGGGCAATATGCTGGTCGCGGACACCGCCTCCGTAATGCTCCAGCCCGCCGATGAACTCTCCATCGATGTCATAGCATTCGAGTCGGCAGCACGATTGTCGTCGGCGGAAGACCTCGAGCGCGCCAGCGCGCTTTACAAAGGTGAGCTCCTCGCGGGCCTTCACATTCCCGTCGAGCCGTTCAACGAATGGCTCTCGCTCGAGCGTCAGCGGCTGTCGGTTCTCAGATCCGATCTGCTGCTACGGCTTGCCCAGGCACATGCCACTGCCGGCAACTTGCAAGCGGCCATCGCAGCGTCACGCGAGCTGGCCAACCATGATCCGCTTCGCGAGGAAGGGCACCGGCTGCTGATGCGCCTCCTGGCCAATGCCGGTCAGCGAACCGCTGCTCTCAAGCAGCTCATTAAGTTGACACGACTGCTGTCCGAGCAATTGGGAATAGACCCCGACGCAGAGACGGCGGCATTGGCCGACGAGTTGCGTTCCGGGAGCCCGCCGCGAATGGGCACGACGCAGCTTGCATTGCCGCCGCCAACAGCTGTTGCACCTCGGGACGAGAGTATGTCCGTTGCGACCATCCGCGACGCCATGCAGCCGACGCTGCTTTCCGGTCCGACCCTTCCCGACAAGCCGTCGATCGTGGTGCTGCCCTTCAGCAACCTGAGCGGTGATCCCGCGCAGGACTACTTCGTCGATGGCCTCGTCGACGACATAACGATCGCGCTGGGACGCGAGAAATGGCTGTTCGTGATCGCCAGCCCGTCTGCTTTCGCCTTCAGGGACCGGAATTCGGATCTGCGCGATGTCTCGGCCAAGCTCGGTGTCCGATATGTTCTCAGGGGCAGCGTACGCAAAAGTGCGAACCGGGTCCGCGTCGTCGTCCTGCTGACCGACGCCACCTCGGGCGAGTTCCTGTGGTCCGACCGCTTCGAGGACGTTGCCGACAACGTGTTCGAACTGAATGACCGGCTGATGACGCACGTGGCAGCGATGATCGCCCCGGCACTGCGCACGGTCGAGATCGAGCGCGCGCAACGCAAGGCGCCTTCGAGTCTGTCGGCGTTCGAGCTCTATCTGCAGGCGATACCCAAGCTTCGCACGGGGCTGCTGGAAAATCAGCGGGCATTACAATTGCTGGAGCAGGCGATCGCGTTGGATGCGTCCTACAGCGTCGCATATGGGCTGGCCGCGCGGTGCCTTCAATTCCAGCGCTTCATGGGCTGGGTTCCGCTGACGGGGTTGCCGCTGGAACGGGGCGCTGGCTTCGCCCAGCTCGCCGTCGAGATCGGCAAGAATGACTCGGAAGCGCTGTGGATGGCATCGCACGCGATCACCCATTTCACCGGCGATATCGACCATGCCCGGGATCTGATCGATCGGTCGCTCACCCTCAATCCGAACTCCGCGAGCGCCTGGTCGACGAGCTGCCACGTCCACATGCTGTTGGGCGAATACGACACTGCGATCGAGCACTTCGGGCGGTCCCAGCGGCTCAATCCGCTCGATAGATTGCATCATGTGCACTGGAACATCGTCGGAATGGCCTACTTCGGCTCTGGCCGCTACGAGGACGCCAATGCAGCGGCCGACAAGGCGCTGAGCGTGCTGCCGACCTATCCTATGGCCTTGCGGCTCAAGATAGCCGCGTGTGGCGCTTTGGGGCGCGAAAGCGAAGGGCGCCCCTACGTTCAGCGCCTGCTAGCGGTTCACCCCGAATGCAGCACGGCGTGGCTGGAAGAGTTCTTCAGCCCGCTAATGTCGAAATCGCCCAAGCTTCTGACGAGCTATTTGGCTGCCGCACGGAAGGGCGGCATGCCGGAGGGGCGCCGGCGGGTCTTCCCGGGAAGTTCCGCCCTGCAGTAGAGGCTACCGATCAAACCAGGCGAGTTCAGTCCAGCCGTCATTGCCCAGCCGTCGTTGCAAAGGCCGATGTGCGCGCAACGTTGTTTGAGGACTGCGACACCACCTTTGTGACAAGTCATGGCATCCGCGTACCGGAGGAGCCGGGCGGAGAGCTCAACAACCTCGCCGAGGAAATTGGCTGGAAGAAGCTCGTGACCCTGCCGGAGCTGCTGATCGACCAAAAGACTGGCAAGAACGAGACGCGGGGGCGTACCTCTCGCAGTCAGGTCACCTGCATCCTCAACCCGCTCGGCATGGGCTACCAGTTCGCTGCGGTCGGCTCGATAATCCACAAGCGCGCCAAGGAGCGAGGCGTCGGCCAGGAACTGCCGACGGATTGGTTCACGGAGAAGGAGATCCCTTGATGCTGAGGCGCTTTGACCGATATTTGAGCGGCATCAAGTGGCACCTCGGGCACCGCCAGCCATTT
>CANJPN010000504.1 GCA_947475855.1 Bradyrhizobiaceae bacterium | reverse complement strand
TTCGACATTTTGGCCGATGGCAAGGGCGGCAACACCGGCTGGCTCGTCGCCGGCGGCGCGCTGCACACCGTCAACCTGTCGACCGGGGCCGCCACCCCAGCAGGCTCGATCGCCGGCCTCAAGGGCAAGACGATGGACATCGCTATCCTGCCGTGACGCAAATCGTTTCGTCATGCGCAGAACCCGCCTCCCCATCGTGCTCCCCGCGATGGGGAGGCGGGCATTGGCTTGTGCACCCCTGCCATACGACGAGAAGGCAACAATTGAGCGGCCTTGAAAGGTCTCTGGTCGACGAACGGTTACACTGTCGCCTCCGATTGGTCGGAGTACTGATGAAGCCTTTTCCCGTCTTCCCCTGTGGCATCTCGACAACATGGCGTAGGTGGTGCCTCGGGCACTGGACGCCCTCCTGGACGCCCCGGCAGGGTCGAAATTGCCGCCTTTTCTAAGCGCGAGCAGCACCAGTGGTACGCTGCGTCGGCCAGCCAAAGCCGACAGCGGAGCCTGCGCTCAAGACTAGTGAAGTGCTGCCCTGTGAGGCACGATCCGGTTGCTGGCTGCGCCACTCGCTGCAATGGTAGCGTGGTCGAGACGCCGTCCCCGTCGAATTTGTTCTGTTCTCGCCCTTAACTGACGAGACGGTGTAGCATATTGTCTTTGTGCGTATTTGAATGCCGAGGGCCATGCCATGACGATTGACGCGATGCCTGCTCGCGCAACACCGTCCTCCGCCACAGGGGCGTTCGACACCTGCGGCGGTGTCTGGAGACTCACCCGCGAACTGGCACATGGGCTTCGTGTGGCCGGCGTCGCGAGCACGAGCGTGGTGCTCGGCCTGCTCATGTACTGGATAGTCCCGCAGGCCCAGGATCTGTTCTTGGAGATGTCCGCCAACCGGTCGAATGCGGTCCTGTTCTGGATGGCGTTCTATGCTGTTTTGGTCATAGCCTGGGTCGTCCCGGTCTACATCTCCAGTCGCTGGATTCTGGCGCGCTACAATCTTCTCGCCGAACGCTCGAGCGAAGATGATCAGGTTCCCGTTAAACCCTGGGTCACACGCCTTGTGCCCAAGCTGCTTGGGACGCTGTGTCTGGTGGCCATACTGCTTGGACAATGGCAAGCGATCACGCATGCGCCGAACACAGGGCATGTTTGCGTCGAATCCGACCGCCGAGATGCGAGTTGCCTTAGCCGAACCAGATCGCATGTTTATGACTACACTCAGGAGCCCGCCAGCGTTCAAATCGGCGGGGCGCCGCTTGCCACGATCCGGGCTGGAATAGTCGCTGCTGCGATTGCTGCCGGTGCTTTAGCTTTGCTGTTGCTGTCCTACCTGCATGCACTTGCGTCTGCTGCACTGTCTCAGCCATCGCGCCGCTATGCCATCGGTCTGGTCTGGCTCGGTGGTGGCGGATTGATGGCTTTCTGGCTGACGTCATGGATCGCTTCGTTGCTGTTCAAGCCTTTGTCACTTTGGAAGCTGGCGGGAGCGTCGCAAGCGGCGATCTTGGCCGTTCTCGGAGGACTTTCGCTCTACTTCGACACCAACCCGTTTGTCGGCAGACCAGACGAAGAACGGGAGAAATGGGAGATTTTGCGACCGCGCCTATTGGACTACACCTACAATGAGATCGGCCCGGCCGGCATCAGTTTCATGTTGTTGTTTGTCCTGATGAGCCCGGTCCTGATCGGCGTGCTCGTGATGCTCATGCGCAGGTGTTCCGGCATCGGCGCGCGCGGGTTGCGTGTGTGCTCGCGGTTGAATCTCTCGGTTGCCGTCTTGCTGGTGATCATCCTGGCAACATTGGCTGTTCTGATATTGAAGTCGCTGCGAGCTTGGATCACGATGGATCTTGCCGATCCATACTCCATCCTGCACATGACGATCTTGCCGGGTGTGTCATTGGCGATCCTGGTGCTGCCCTCGCGTGGATGGCATTGCGACCGCAGGTATCTTGGATAACCGGGCCTGAAGTATCTTCAAGCTGGCCGCGCGGCGCTTTTGGCGGCTTGACTGTCGTCGCCACCGTGGGCCTGCTCGCATTCCTGCTGGTCGATCCCGTCTGGCTGACGCGCTACATCAACCGGGCGCCGTTGCTACCGATAGTGCTGGGCATCTGGATCCCGGTGTTCACATACATCCATGCTTGTTCGCTCCGTACCCGAACACCGCTGATCCTTGGCTTCGTGTTGGCCTTTCTGGTGGTTCTGCCCTGGCTGCTCGGCGACGCCTACAACGTTCGATCGCTTGGCCAGGCCCAGCCGCCGGAACGCCCGTCCCTCTTCGCCAGCATCGAGCGGTGGGCCAAGGTCAACAACTGTGACGCACCGTCCAACGCGAATGGTTGGCAACTGTCGGAGGCGAAACCCTGCCCGCGTCCGATCATTGTTCTCGCGGCCGGTGGGGCGAGCCGCGCAGCGTTCAAGGTGGCGGAGGTGCTCGGAAACCTCGCCAACGTGAGCGACGAGATCCAGGCCGGGACCAGCAACATCAAGAGCGTTCCACCGAGCTTCCGTTCGTTCCAGAATCGACTGTTCGCCATATCCGCGGTTTCCGGTGGAGCCCTGGCGGCAGTCACGTATCAGGCCATGCAGGCTGAAGCTCTGCTCGCCCGGTCCAGCACCTCGCCGCCCCGGCCGCCTTGCCGCAAGGCGCCGGGTGACAATTTGTGGTTCGGCAGCCTTTCGATCGTCGACGACCGTCCGGCGGCGCCCGACACGGCATGGAACTCCTGTATGCAGCTCATGCTCGCTGGTGATTTCCTCTCTCCGACCGTCGTCAGCTTGATCGGCACGGATCTGCTCAATGTTCGCCCCCACGGCGACCGCGCAGCAACGCTGGAAATCGCTTGGGAACGACGGTTCGAGGAGCTTACGGGCAACAAGACGCTGGCTGAGCCGATGGTCGCACTGCGCAATCGCGTGCTGGCCGCCGACGATCGCAATTGGATACCTCATCTTCTCATCAACGGTACATCGGTCTCGACCGGACGCCGCATCATTACCACCGACCTCGACCCTCTATATGGCTACGACACGCCCGTCGGGTACCACGGCAACTGCCGGGACAAGGTCAATGGCCGGCCTCTCCGCACATGCAGCAGCCCGTTTCGAGACGCTTACGACCTGCATGATCTGATGAGCGGCTCGCTGACAGCCGAGGCATCGCCCGCACAAGACGCCGGTGCGTCCTCCGGCCAAACTGTTTCACCGGCGCCTTGTACGGGATGCGACATCAGACTCAGCACCGCTGCGACGATGAGTGCGCGGTTCCCGGTCCTTTCACCGCATGGCACGATCCGGAATGCTGACGGCTCAGTGGTCGATCGGGTCGTGGACGGAGGATACTTCGAGAACAACGGTGCGGTGACCGCGCATGAGTTGGCGATCTCGCTGCGCAGGCACGGGCTGAGCCCGCTCATTCTCCTCATCACCAATGAGCCAAGCGATACTCGGATGTCATCTTGTCGTAACAGCGCGGCGAACGAGCCGCCAAAAGGTGCCGAGACCACGACCTTCGCCCTTCTGAGTTCTCCGTTCAGCGCGTTCATCGGGACACGCAGCACGCGCGGTACGCTGGCTTCGCTGGACTTGTGCTTCACGATCGAGAACCCTGTCTATCGACCAAACGGTCCGCCAATACCGGCCGGGGAGTTCATCCATTTCGGAGTTTGGCAGAACAGCGATTTGTTTGGGACGAAGCAGCTCTCGATGAGCTGGTGGCTGTCCAAGTACGTGCAGCGCTCGCTCACGATGAAGGAGCCGATGGGCCCCCATTCCTTTCCGACTGAGCAGCCATTATCAGTATGGCAGGTACTGGGACTCAAGAGACCCTAGGGTCAGCAAGGACGCTCGCCTCGCCGTGTTAGAGCAGTATCCGATCATACGCGATCGCCGGGGGCGATCGAATGGTCGGATGCTGCTCTAGGGGCGGTGTCAGGGATGCCCCGATGGTCTTCCAAGCGATAGGCGGTGACGAGGACCGAGCTTTGGCGAGAAATGGCAGACCTCGGCAGTAGGTTGGCTGAGAAGATGGCACATCGGTGCGGAACAGAGCAGGATGGGGTGTCAGCAACCGCACTTGGGTAGGGCACGGCCGATGAGATCCTTTCGCAAACTTCTGGCCGCCGCCTTCGTCGCGCTGCTCCCGCAGCCCGCATCCGCCGCCTATCCCGACCGGATCATCAAGCTGATCGTGCCGCAGGCGCCCGGCAGTTCCACCGATTCCCTGGCTCGAATCCTCGCCGCCGAACTGGGTCCGATCCTCGGCCAGACCGTCGTCGTCGAGAACCGGCCGGGCGGCGCGCTGACGATTGGTCTCGACCTCGTCGCGAAATCCCCGCCGGACGGCTACACACTCGGCATGGGGCCGGTCGGTGCGCTTGCGATCACCCGCCATCTCGTCAAGCGCCTGCCTTACGATATCGAGCGCGACTTCCAGCCGATCGTGCAGATCACGCGCGGCCAGCTCATGCTGGCAGTCGCGCCCAAGACGCCGATCAAGAGCGTGCGCGATTTAATCGCCGCCGCGAAGGAAAAGCCCGGTACTCTCATCAATGTCTCATCGAGCAACGGCTCACCTGGCCACGTCGGCGGCGAGTTGTTCAAGTACATGACCGGCACCGAGATCCTGCACGTCCCCTATCGCGGTGGCGCGATGGCGATCACCGACGTCATCTCTGGTCAGGTGCACATGATCTTCGAAAGCCTGCCGTCGATCGCGCCGTTCGCAAAGACGGGCGAAGTGCGTGCCTTGGCCGTCACGGGTCTCAAGCGGTCGCCGGTATTTCCCGACGTGCCCACGATTTCCGAAGCTGGCGTGCCCGGTTACGAAGCGAACTCCTGGAACGGTTTGATAGGCCCGGCAGCCATCCCGAAGGACATCGTCACGACGCTGAACGCTGCCGTCAATCGCGC
>CANJPN010000503.1 GCA_947475855.1 Bradyrhizobiaceae bacterium | reverse complement strand
GGTGTTCTCCGGGCTCGTCTATCCGCAGATCTGGGAAGACCCGGTCGTGGATCTGGAAGCACTGCAGTTGCAGCCAGGCAATCATCTGGTCGGCATCGCGTCGGGCGGTTGCAACGTGCTCAGCTACCTCGTGGCGGCGCCCGTTCGCGTCACGGCCATCGATCTCAATCCCGCACACATCGCGCTGAACAAGCTGAAGCGTGCCGCCGTCGAGCACCTCCCGGACTATCAGTCCTTTCACCGGTTTTTCGCTGAAGCCGACGCGAAGGTGAACGTCGACGCCTACCGGCAATGGATCCGGCCTCACTTGGACGAGACGTCGCGGAAATACTGGGATTCGCGCAATGCGATCGGGCGGCGGCGGATCGGGTATTTCGGCTCGAACCTCTACCGCCACGGGCTGCTCGGCAAATTCATCAGCGTCGGCCATCTGCTCGCCCGTGCGCATGGTCGTAACCCCCGCAAGATTCTCACCGCAAAGACGATGGCCGAGCAGCGCCAGATTTTCGAGGCCGAGCTCGCGCCGCTGTTCGACAAGAAGCACATCCGCTGGCTGTGTGAGCGCCCCTCTGCGCTGTTCGGTCTTGGCATTCCGCCTGCTCAATTCGAAGCGCTGAAGGGCAATGAGCGTCATATGTCGAGTGTGCTGCACAAGCGACTCGAGCGGCTGGCCTGCGATTTCGATCTCGCGGACAACTACTTTGCCTGGCAGGCGTTCGGCCGTCGGTATTCGACTGGGGGCTCGGGTCCGCTGCCGCCATATCTGCAGCGAGAGAACTTCGACACGCTGAAGAGCCGTATCGGCAGCCTCGATGTGCAGCATCGCTCGTACACCGAATTTCTTTCCGAGCAGCAGCCGGGAACTGTGGACGGTTTCGTGCTGCTCGATGCGCAGGATTGGATGACGGACGAGCAGTTGACTTCACTGTGGCGCGAGATCGAGCGGGCCGCGAGCCCCGGCGCCCGGATCATTTTCCGGACCGCGGGTGAGGAGACGATCCTACCCGGTCGTATCCCCGACGAGATCCTGTCCCGTTTCGATTACGATGAAGCGCGTTGCAAGGCCTGGACGGCGCGCGATCGCTCGTCGATCTACGGTGGGTTCCACCTCTACACCCTGCGCAAAGCGGCAGCTTCAGCGTGAGTTCTGGCGACCACCGCGCGCATATGGATGGGATCTACCGCTATCAGCGGTACATCTACGACGCGACGCGCAAATACTATCTGCTCGGCCGCGACCGGCTGTTGGACGATCTCCAGCCGCCAGTGGATGGCACGATACTCGAGATCGGCTGTGGCACAGGCCGCAACCTGATCTTGGCGGCACGTCGTTGTCCCACGGCCCGCCTCTATGGCTTCGACATTTCCAGCGAAATGCTGAAGACCGCGCGGGCTTCTATCGCGCGGGCGGGTTACGCCAATCGCGTCACCGTGGCGGAAGGCGACGCGACCGCGTTCGATGCCCAGGCGCTGTTCGGCCGCGGACAGTTCGACCGTGTGTTCGTCTCCTACGCTTTTTCGATGATACCGCCTTGGCGGCAGTCGTTGGTGCCGGCGCTGAGCGCGGTAGCTCCCGGCGGTCGTCTGCACGTTGTCGATTTCGGTCAGTTCGAAGGTTGGCCCGGCTTCTTCAAGGCCGGTATGTTCGCGTGGCTCGCGAAATTCACGGTATATCCGCGCGCGGACCTCGAAGAGGCCTTGAGAGCGGTAGCCGAGTCTGCAGGCGCCGAGTGCAGGTTCACCCGTCTTTATCGAGGGTATTCGGATTACGCGGTACTGACGAAGATTTGACGTCGTCGCGGTTGTTAGCTTCACGATGGCCACGGGGCGGTCGCCCGGTTGGCGCACTAGCCGCTCTGGGACAAAATTCTAGTCCGGCTCGTTGCGAGTATTTTGCTTTTTGACTTGGCTGGGTTGTGGTGTGGTTGTCCGCTACCAACTACACCGATCACGAGGCCGCGACGATGCCTGTTGCTCCAGCCCCGCTCCTGAATTCGCACGGCGCTGCGATCCCGGCGATCGGGTTTGGCACCTCGAGTATCCCGACGCGATGCGGGCCTCTCGTCGCGGAAGCGCTCAAGATCGGCTATCGCCATATCGACACGGCGCAGAAGTACGGCACGGAGAAAGGCGTCGGAGAGGGTATCCGCGCTTCGGGCATTCCACGCTCTGAGATCTTCCTCACCACCAAGGTCAGCCACGAATACCTGCGTGCCGATGATTTCCAACGGTCGGCTGAAGGCAGTCTGCGCGACCTCGGCGTAGACTACGTCGATCTGCTGCTGGTGCATTGGCCGAACGCGGCAATCCCACTTGCGGAGACGATGGGCGTACTCGCAAAAGTGAAGCGGCGCGGGCTGACGCGGCATGTCGGCGTGGCCAACTTCAATCTTGCAATGCTCGACGAGGCGATCGCGTTATGCGCTGAGCCGATCGTCAACCTGCAGACCGAATTCCACCCCTACATCAATCCAGTGAAGGTCCACGCCGGCTGTGTGGCGCGCGGCGTCGTCTTGACCGGTTACTGCCCGCTCGGACGCGGCAGTCTGCTCGACGATCCCGTGCTTGCGGAGATCGGCCGGGCCAAGGGTAAGTCGGTCGCCCAGGTAGCGTTGCGTTGGCAGATCCAGCACGAGGGCTGTGCGCCGCTGCCGCGATCGTCCAATCCGGGGCGGATCGCGGAGAACTTGGCCGTGTTCGACTTCGTTCTGGATCCGTGGGAGATGAAGCGGATTTCCTCTCTGAAGCGGCCAGGCGCGAAGATCGCCGATCCCAAAGGACGCGCGCCCGCCTGGGACGATTGATCAGCACGCGCCATCGAAGTGCCACGCGGGCGTGTTCATCCGTATGCACTGCGCGGCGGCATGGAGAGCGATCGATGTTGGAAGGGCCAAAACTCTACTGGGTGGATCAACCTTTCGAAGGTCGGCTCGCGGTTTCGGCCCGGCCCGGCGGTTGGGAGGAACTGTCGGAGAGCGCCGCGGGATGGCGAACATCGGGCCTCGATGTCATCGTCAGTATGTTGGAGCGCGATGAAGCCGACGATCTCGGTCTCACGGAGCAGGCCGAGATATGCCGCGCTGCGGGTATCCACTACATCAACTGCCCCGTTCCAGACCATGGAACGCCGGAGGACGAAGAAGCGGTCCTTGCAGCGGTCGACCAGGCGCTGGGGCACCTGAACCAGGGAAAGCGCGTCGCTGCACATTGTTTCGCGGGAATCGGCCGATCGCCGTTGTTCGTCGCTTGCGTGCTCGTCCGCCACGGGGTTCCCGTTGACGTCGCTTGGAACCGGCTCAACGCCGCGCGTGGGATGCGCTTGCCGGACACGTTGGCGCAACAGCGGTGGGTTTCGAATTTCGCCCGATGGTTCGCCACGGGAGCGAAATAGCTGGCCTGGGGGCCCATGGGTGCGGAAGCGCGCTGCAGTGCAGCACCGATTGTTGCCGGAAAACTGCTGAAATCCCGCTGGATAACGAGGGAGTCGCACGTTACCGATTTGCTGGTCACGACCAGTGCATACTGCCAATCGGGTTCACCCCGGGTCTCGAGGAGAAACTGCCTATGTCTTCCATGGATCGTAGATCGCTGCTGACCGCCATGGTCGGCGCGTGTGTCGCCGCCGGCGCGATCGGTGTTGCCGCGAGCAGCGCGATGGCTGTGCCGCTCGCTCCGCCTGTGAAGCCGGAGACCGGCAAGGCCGACGCCAGCCAAGACATCGGCGAGGGTGAAGCCAGCGTTCACAACGCGCAGTATTTCGTCGTCCGCAGGCGTGCCCGCCGCCGCTGGTTCTGGCGCCCGATCCGTCGCCGTCGGGTGTATTTCTACTGATCTGCTTCTACCGACCGTCGATGACCGATCACTCATGAGGCTCCGGCCTGCTTGCTCAGCGGCAGGCGGGCCGGATGCGTTCAGGGCAATGTCAGTGGAGCTGCAGGAACCGCGCCTGATAGGCCCCACGCGAGCGCTTCGAGAAAAGTTCCTTCACTTGCGGGTGACGGACGGGGTTCCCGGTTTCATCCGGGCGCAGGTTCTGCTCCGAAACATAAGCGATGTATTCGGTCTCCGAGTTCTCGGCTAGCAGATGGTAGTAGGGCTGGTCCTTGCGGGGACGGCGGTCCTCCGGGATCGACAGCCACCACTCCTCGGTGTTGGCAAATACCGGATCGACATCGAAGATCACCCCGCGGAAGGAATGTATCCGATGCTTTACGATTTGGCCGATCTTGAACTTGGCCTTGGGTATTTTCGCTGATTTACGACGCATGGGGCACGACGGAACTCGTTGACGCTTGAGCCTTTGCCTCAAGCTAGCATGCTCCCTCCTGCTGTGCACCCCGGCTCACCTTGAAAGTGTCGTTGTCCGGCCTGGGTGCGGCAACGCGGCCATAACGCCCGCTACAACTTGAAGACAGATCCGCAAGTCGGGAGCTGCCGAAGCGAGCTTGCGGATGGCATCAACGCATCTGCGTGCGCCCGGTATTCGTTGATTGCAGCGTTCCGCTGGGAACAGCGTCCATCATTCAAATGGGCGAGCATGGCCTCGTTGGAACATGGTCCAAATCTGGAGCATGTGACCCGGCGAGGGCTAGGCGATGCGACCGATGATCTGGAAGTCCCGGCAGGACGGCGTAGCGTTCAATGGTGCGATGCCAGGCGTCAATCGCGGGACTGTCGCTACGTTCGCCGCCGAGTACCGCCGCGGCATGCTGGCGGCTCGCCAGGTCGAACGGATGGCGGGTCACCTGGATAAAGTCGCGCTGCTGGTAAGCGTAAGCCGAACCCCGCCAGGATGGGGCGCACGCCGGTGATCGGAGCGGTGGTACCTTGCTGTCGATGATGGCGAGGGCGGACCGTGAACGACTAGACTTACGAGCGACTTAAGGTCGGCGGTCGCCACGCGCAGTCAGGCGGCAGCGGTGCT